>DASUSU010000035.1:0-14115 GCA_036374915.1 Acidimicrobiia bacterium
GCTCGGACCCGCCAGGAGCCCGATTCCGCGCGATCGACGTCAGAGCGATTCGATCAGCTTCTCGACACGCTCGTCGCGGCTCTTGAACGGGTCCTTGCACAGCACGGTCCGTTGCGCCTGGTCGTTCAGCTTGAGATGGACCCAATCGACGGTGAAGTCCCGCTTCTTCGCCTTGGCCGCCTTGATGAAAGCCCCGCGCAGCCGCGCCCTGGTGGTCTGGGGGGGCTGACGGACCGCGACCGCCACCTTCTCGTCGGTGACCACCCGGTCGACCAGTCCCTTCGACTCGAGGAGGTAGTAGAGACCGCGCTTGCGATCGACGTCGTGATAGCTCAGGTCCATCATCGACATGCGGGGATCGGACATGGGAAGGCCGCGCCGGTCGGCGTAGCGTTCGAGGAGACGGTGCTTGATCACCCAGTCGACCTCGCGATCCAGGGTCATCGGGTCTTTCTCCAGCCCGGTGAGCAGATGCTCCCAGCGATCGATCGCACCCTGCACCTCGGGTGGGAACCCGGGGCTCCGGGCAAATCTCATCGCCCGGTCCAGGTACTCCCACTGGATGTCGAGCGCCGACAGCTCGCGGCCGTTGGCCAGCTTTATCTTGCGACGGCAGGTGACGTCGTGGGATACCTCCCGTATCGCCCGTATCGGGTTCTCCAGAGACAGATCCCGGAATACGACGTCGCGTTCGATCATCTGGAGCAGGGCGACCATGGTCCCCACCTTGACGAAGGTGGCGTACTCCGACATGTTCGAGTCGCCGGCGATGACGTGGAGCCGGCGGTACCGCTCGGCATCGGCGTGCGGCTCGTCCCTGGTGTTGATGATGGGACGGGAACGGGTCGTGGCCGAGGACACCCCTTCCCAGATGTGGTCGGCCCGCTGCGCGATCGAGTAGGCGGTTCCGCGTGGGGTCTGGGTCAGCTTGCCGGCGCCGAGAAAGATCTGCCTGGTGACCAGGAACGGGATCAGCACGTCCACCGTCCTGTGGAAGTCCTTGTGCCGGCTGACCAGATAGTTCTCGTGACAGCCGTAGGAGTTCCCCGCGCTGTCGGTGTTGTTCTTGAACACGTAGATCTCGCCTCTGATCCCCTCCTCCTCGAGCCGCTCCTCGGCCCCGCGAACCAGGCCCTCCAGGATGCGCTCGCCCGCCTTGTCATGGGCGACGACGTCTTCGAGGCTGTCGCATTCGGGAGTGGCGAACTCGGGGTGGGAGCCGACGTCGAGATAGAGTCGGGCCCCGTTCTCGAGGAAGACGTTCGACGAGCGACCCCAGGACACCACACGACGGAACAGATATCGGGCGACCTCGTCCGGGCTGAGGCGTCGTTGACCACGCAGGGTGCAGGTCACCCCGTACTCGTTCTCCAGCCCGAAGATGCGTCGATCCACAGAGTCAGGCTAAACCGGGCGGGGCGGCGTCGTGAGGAGGATTTCGCGCTCTCGCCCCAGGGTCGGACTCCATGCAATGGGGACGTGGAGCCGTGGGACCAGGAATGGAGAAGGACAGACCGAGCGACCGGCTTCGCCGATCACCTGGCGGGGAGCTCGGCGCCGGTGAGCCGCCTGAAGGCGCGGCGTCCATTGGAGAAGTCGAGGACGGCGGCTTCCCAGCCCTCGCTGTCGCGCCCTTCGGCCCGCCGAAATGCCTCGGTGCCGACCTCCAGGGCGCGTTCCAGGGTCATCGAATCCTCCCAGAGGTCCTCCAACGCCTCGGTCAACTGCTCCGCCTTGCCGCCGATGGCGACGAAGTTCCGCTCGTCGTAGAGGGTGCCGTCGTAGGTGACCCGGAACAGGCGATGCTCGTCGCCTCCCTGCTCGGCTCCCTCCTCGGCGATCTCGACGATCAGGATCTCGACCTCGTATGGCTTGGGGTCCCGGGTGAAGATGACACCGAGAGTCTGGGCAAAGGCGGTTGCCAGCCCCATGGCGGTCACGTCGTCGCGCGAGTAGAGGTACCCCATCAGGTCGGCCTGGCGTATGCCCGCCTTCCGCAGAGTCTCGAACTCGTTGTACCGGCCCACTCCGGCGAATGCGATCCGGTCGTAGACCTCGCTGATCTTGTGCAGGGCGGTGGACGGGTTCTCGGCGAGGAGCAGCACGCCATCGGCGTAGTCGACGGCGATGATGGAACGCCCCCGGGCGATGCCTTTCCGGGCGAACTCGGCTTTGTCCCGAACCTGTTGTTCGGGTGGGACGTAGAACGGGATGGTCACCTGATCGCCTCGACTGCCTGGCGGGCGAGCGGCGCCACCTCCGAGTCGTCCAGCTCGACGAACCCTTCGCTGTCGATTCGGATCACGTTGGGATAGATGCCGCGAGTGAGGTCGGGCCCGCCGGTTGCGGTGTCCTCCTGAGAGGCGGCGACCAGCGCCTTGACCGCGAGTTCGGCGGCTTCGTCGGCGCCCAGGTCCTCCCGGTACACCGTGCGCAGATACGACTTGGCCAGTCTCGCCCCCGATCCGGTGCTGCCGAAGTCGATCTCCTCGTAGCGCCCCCCGACCGCGTCGTAGCTGAACAACCGCCCCCGTCCCTCCCGCAGGTCGTAACCGGCGAAGAGCGGCACCACCACCAGACCCTGGAACGCCATCGGGAGTTGGCCGCGGACGAGACGGGCCAGGAACGACGCCTGGCCGTCGAGGGAGAGACGCACCCCTTCGATCTTCTCGTAATGCTCCAACTCGACCTGGAACAGCTTGACCATCTCGGTGGCGAGACCGGCGATGCCGGCGATCGAGATTGCGGCATAGCGATCGGCCGGGAACACCTTGCGAATCCTGCGATGGGCGACGAGATGGCCTTCGGTGGCCCTGCGGTCACCCGCCATCACCACCCCGCCTTCGTAGCGCAGGGCGAGGACGGTGGTTCCCTCCGGGGCCGGCGGGAGCTTCTCCCCGGCGGGGACGCTCCAGGTGGGCCGGCTCCCCATCGAATCGAGCAGATCGGTGAAGCTCGAGCCGGGGCTGGGCGCCAGGAGCGGCAACGGGCCCGTCTGCTCGATCACTCCCCGCCTTTCTGAACGTAGTTCTTGACGAACTCCTCGGCATTCTCCTCGAGCACTTCGTCGATCTCGTCGAGGAGGTCGTCGAGTGCTTCCAGATCCGCTTCGCTCTCCACCCGTTCGGCGGGTTGCTCCTCGTTCTGCTTCTTCTCCTGGTCCCGTGACTGGGATCGTTCTCTGTCAGACATCTGATCTCATCCTCCTAGGCGACGCAGAAGGTCGGCCGCGTCTTCGGCTTCGTCGATCATGGCCCCGACCAGATCGGCGCCACCTCGCAGCGGTTCCATCATAGGAACCCGTTTCAGGTGCGATTCTCCGGTGTCGAAGACGAGCGAGTCCCAGTTGGCCGCCACCAGCGAGTCGGAGAACTCCGAGACGCATCGGCCCCGGAAGTAGGCACGGGTTCGTGTCGGCGGGTTGATCGCCGCATCCTGGATCTGAGCGTCGTCGAACAACCGGCGCATCGCTCCCCGGCTCACCAGACGGTGGTACAGCCCCCGATCGGGGTCGACGTCGTGGTACTGCAAGTCGAGAGCGCGCAGCTTCGAGTCCTGCCAGCTGAGGCCATCCCGCTCGACGTATCCGTCGAACAGTCGCCGCTTCGCAGCCCAGTCGAGGGTATCGGCCAGCCGGGTGGGGTCGGTGGCGAGCAGTTCGAGGGTTCGCTCCCACTCCGCGATCACCTGGTCCCACACCGGGTCGTCGAGCTCCTTCTCCACGTACTTGGCCAGCCATTCCAGGTACCGGCCCTGCAGCTCGAGGGCGGTGGCAGTGCCACCGCCGTCCAACTCGAGGGGTCGGCCCAGATTCAGGTCATGGCTCACCTGCCAGCACGACTCGACCGGGTCGAGCAGATCGAGCGGATCAGGAAGGGCGCCATCCTCCAACGCCGCCAGCATCAGGGCGGTGGTCCCGATCTTGAGGAAGTTCTGGTACTCGGAGAGGTTGGCGTCGCCGATGATCACGTGGAGACGCCGGTACTTCGACGGGTCGCCATGGGGCTCGTCGCGGGTGTTGATGATCGGCCGCTTCAAGGTGGTCTCGAGACCGACCTCTTCCTCGAAGAAGTCGGCTCGTTGCGTCAGCTGGAAGTCGACGTCGGGTCGGTCGTTCTCCGAGCCCACCTTGCCGGCGCCGGTGAAGATCTGCCGGGTCACCAGGAAAGTGGTGGCAAAACGGATCACGTCGCCGAACGGGGTCTCCCGGGAGAGCAGATAATTCTCGTGTGCCCCGTAGGAGTTGCCCTTGCCGTCGGAGTTGTTCTTGTACAGGGAAACCTGCTTCCCGGCCATCTCCGTCGCAGCCTTGGCCGCCGAGCGCATGACCACTTCCCCGACCTTGTCGTACAGCGCCGCCTCCAGCGGGTCGTAGCACTCGGGCGATGAGTACTCGGGATGGGCATGATCGACGTAGAGACGCGCCCCGTTGGCCAGCACAGAGTTGACCACAGCCCCTTCCGGGTCGACCACGCCGAAGGTGTCATGCCCGAACCCTCGGGCGTCTCTGCCCGGAGACTCCTCCTCGTAGGACCATTGCACCTTGACCCGGTCCCCGGGATAGCTGTTGACCACCAGCGAAGAGGCGACGGCGGGGTTGAAGCCGATGTCCCCTCTCACCACGATGCCGTACTCGGTCTCGGTGCCGAGCACCTTGTGTATGGCCATCAGAGGTATTGACCCGCTGAGACCTTCTCGATCAGTCGGCTCTCGTCATCACCGTCGACCAGGGTCCGCACATAGACGATCCGCTCCCCCTTCTTGCCGGACACCCGGGCCCAGTCGTCGGGGTTGGTCGTGTTGGGCAGGTCCTCCTGCTCGCGAAACTCCTGTTTGATGGCATCGGTCAGGTCCGACTGGCGGACACCCGGCTCGCCACCGGCGATCTGCCGCTTGATCGCATCCTTCTTCGCCCGTCGCACGATGTTCTCGATCATGGCCCCCGATGCGAAGTCCTTGAAGAAGAGGACCTCTCGGTCACCGGATGCATAGGTCACCTCGAGGAACCGGTTCTCGTCGGATTCGGAGTACATCGCCTCGACCGTGGCCTCGATGTAGGAAGCGATGACCTTGCCCCTGTCCCCGCCGTGCTCCTTCAGGGCTTGAGGGTCGAGCGGGGTCTCGTCGCTGATGTAGATCCGGAAGATCTCGCGTGCCGCCACGGTGTCGGGCCGGTTGATCTTGATCTTCACGTCGAGACGGCCCGGTCTCAGGATGGCCGGGTCGATCAGGTCCTCACGGTTGGAAGCCCCGATCACCACCACGTTCTTCAATGACTCCACCCCGTCGAGCTCGGAGAGGAGCTGGGGCACGATCGTCGACTCGACATCGGAGCTGATCCCGGTCCCCCGGGTCCGGAACAGCGAGTCCATCTCGTCGAAGAAGACGATGACCGGCACGCCCTCGTCCGATTTCTCCTTGGCCCGCTGGAAGATGAGGCGGATCTGGCGCTCTGTCTCCCCGACCCACTTGTTGAGCAGCTCGGGGCCCTTGATGTTGAGGAAGTAGGAGCGGACGTCGGGGCTGCCGGTCTGCTCGGAGACCTTCTTGGCCAGGCTGTTGGCGACCGCCTTGGCGATCAGGGTCTTCCCGCAGCCGGGAGGGCCGTAGAGCAGGATGCCCTTCGGCGGCTCCAACTCGTATTCACGAAACAGGTCCTTGTGCATGTAAGGCAGCTCGACGGTGTCCCGGATCTGCTCGATCTGGTCGGCCAGACCGCCGACGTCCTCGTAGGTGATGTCGGGGACCTCCTCGAGGACGAGCTCTTCCACCTCGGGACGCTCCATCTTCTCGAGCACGAGCCCGGTCTTGGTATCGATCCTGACGTAGTCACCGGGGCGAAGCTTGACGTCGGCCATGGTCTCGGAGCGTTGCAGCACCCGCTCCTCGTCGGCATGGGCGAAGACCACGACCCGTCCGTCGCTCAGGGCCTCTCTCACCCGGAGCACGTCGCCGGCCGGCTCGAAGTGGCGAACGTCGATGATGTTGAATGCCTCGTTGAGCAGTACCTCCTGGCCCACCTGGAGCTTCTTGACCTCCACGTTGGGTTGGGCGGCGACACGCAGCTTGCGGCTGCCGGTCAGGATGTCGAGGGTTCCGTCGTCGTTGACCTGGAGCACGGTGCCGAAGTTGTTCGGTGGCGAGGTCAGCTTCTCCACCTCTTCCCTGAGCACGCCGAGCTGCTCCCTGGCCTCTTCCAGCACCGCCGAGAGCTTGTCGTTCTGTGCCATGGCGCGGTCGAGTCTCTCCCGCATCCGGCTCAGCTCGCTCTCCAGCTCCTCGACCCGAGCCGGGGACTCACGGACACGACGGCGCAGAACGGCGATCTCCTCCTCGAGCGCAGCAACCACGCCGCGCAATTGGGTGGCGTCGTCCGGTCTCCGTCCTTCGTCCACGGGCTTCCTCCTGGCCTTGGTCGCCTTGCCTAGCAGTATACGAAACGGTCTCTCTACTTCCTCGGGTTCCGAACCCGCGAACCGATCATGACAGCTTGCACCGACAATGAAGACCGTCGGCGGACCTCGGCCCCGACTTGAGCGGTGTTGGGAGCCTGTCCGCTCAGACCGGGTGGGGTGCCGTCTTCCGCATGAAGACCAGGAAGCCGGTGTGCCCGATCATCTCGTGCTCGGGGCGAACCGATCGTCCCGACACGTTCCAGTCGCGCACCCAGAACTCCTTGATCTCGATCTCGGTGAACACCCCCGACTCCCTGGCCGCCTCGACCAGGGTCTGCACCTGGATGATCGTGGGCAGATAGGCGGTGAGGATCCCACCTGCCGGCTGGTGCACGGCGGCCGTCTTCAGCACGTGCCAGGGCTCGGGGAGGTCGAGGACGATCCGGTCGGGAGCCGTCGCCTCGACCTCGTCGGCAACATCGCCGACCCGTAGCTCGACATTGTCCGGGACCTGGCCGTACCAGCGCTCGATGGCCTTCCGGGCGTGGGCGGCGTGATCGTCTCGGACCTCGACGCTGACCAGCCGCCCGCTCGGGCCGATCGCCCGGCTGAGCCCCAGGGTCAGCGCGCCCGACCCGCTCCCCGCCTCCAGAACGGTCATGCCCGGCCCGATGTCGGCATAGACCAGGATCGGCCCCAGGTCCTTCGGGTACACCACCTGGGGGCCGCGCTTCATCTTGAGTACGAAATCGGCGAGTCGGGGTCGGAGGAGGAGGAGATGGGCGCCGGTCGACGACTCCACCCAACTCCCGTCCTCCCGGCCGATCAGGTCGGTGTGGGCAACGGCCCCTTCGTGGTATTGGAAGGTCCTGAGCGGGTCGAGCGCGAGCAGGAACCGGCGCCCCTTGCTGTCGATCAAGAGGGCCGGGTCTCCCGCTTCGAACTTCATGAGAAGATCGAGAACACCGAGATGCCGAGGGCGAGGACCATCGAGATCACGACGAGCCAGATGATGGCCTGAACGAGTTTGCGATTCTGCATCCGTGTGAAGTGTGGTGAACTGGGGGCCACGGTAGACACATGAACAGCCTGTTACGCCTGATCGGGATCGGAGACATGCGGGCCGCTGGCGTCGCCCGCACCCTGCGCGGGCTGCGCAACGGCGACCAGCGGGACCTGTTCACCGGTCTCGGCCTCGCCGCCTTCGCCTATCTGCGCAGCACCAAGCCGCGCCGACAGCTGATCTATCGCAAGCGGGTCCCCGAAGGCTCCGCCCTCGTCATCCACCACCGCCGTCGCGGCGACCCCAGGATCGAGGTCGTCAAGCCCAAATAGCGATCTGTGCGGGTTCACACCGCTCCAGCCGCGCGGACCCGCACCGAACGACGGTCAGACCCGGTACACCTCGACCAGGGTCTTGTTCCTCGAGCCGCGTCGACGGCCGATGATGAAGGCGGCGAGGACGAGGAGGGCGACGACGACGCCGGCGATGACCGCGGTGTCCTTGGCCGATTCCTTGGTCTGGTTGACCGCGGCGACGATCTCGTTCGCCTTGTCCTCGATGTCCTGCCTAGTGATCGTCACTTTGCATCCTCCATGCCACCAACCCGGCCCCTCCGGCCGCGGCGAGAGCCGTTATGAACTTGGCCAGGACCCTCCACCACTCGCCGGCGGGGAGCCACATCTCCAGCCCGTTGTAGAGGGCAAGGACCAAGAGGAAAGCGCCGAGTGAGATGGCCACCGCCCCGCCCAGACCCATTCCCGCCGTCTTCCCCAACCGCTTCGCCGGCTCGAGCGTCTCCTGACGCAGGTACTCCCGCGACATGTCGATCAGCTCGGTGGTCAGTTGTGGAATCTCGTGCGGTTCGGGCATCGGACGGCAAGGCTAACAAGGGCTGGACACAGTGCCAGTGGCCGGTATGGTGCGTTCCCAGTGAGTTTCGTCAGATCATTGACGTCATTGGGCCCCAGATACATGGCCCTATGGCTCGGTCAGGCGGTGAGCCACTTCGGGACCTACGTCGCCTGGGTGACCTTGCCTCTCCTGGTGCTCGACATCCAGGCGAGGACCGGGACCGGATCGACCCTCGATTTCGCGCTGACCTACGCGCTGGAGACCGCCCCGTCGCTGCTCCTCGGGTTGTTCGCCGGGGTGTTCCTCGATCGCTGGCATCTCCGCCCCATCATGGTCGCCACCGACCTTCTCCGTGCCTCGGCGTTCTTCTACCTCGTCGCCACCTATCCGTCGCATGGCATCGGCACCGTCTTCGTTGTGGCCTTCATCGTCGGCTCGATGACCACGTTCTTCGATGGCGCCCTGTACGCACTGATCCCCTCCCTGGTGCCGAGACGGCGCCTCGCCGACGCCAACAGCTTCGTCGCCGCCAGCCAGCAGGCGAACTTCGCCATCGGCGCCCTGGCAGCAGGAGTGATCGCGGCAGCGTCGGGCGGGCCCCAGCTCGGCCTGTTCATCAACGGGGCCAGCTTCGTCGTGTCCGCAATACTCCTGTTCTGGGTGGGCCGGGTCGAGCACCATCGGACCGGGCTCGACGAACGCGCCCCGTTCTTCAGGGAGGCTTGGCACGGGCTCGGCTACATCTGGTCCGAACCGAGGCTTCGCATCACCACCATCGCCGCCGCCGTGCCCAACTTCGTCATGGGGTTCATCGAAGCCACCTTCGCTCTCCTGTTCACCGTCCTCCTCGGCGCCGCCAATGGTTTTCAGATCGGGGTCCT
Source organism: Acidimicrobiia bacterium (assembly GCA_036374915.1). Lineage (GTDB taxonomy): Bacteria > Actinomycetota > Acidimicrobiia > Spongiisociales > ZC4RG35 > JARDZU01. The sequence continues at coordinate 9,132 of DASUSU010000035.1, forward strand.
GGTCGCCGCCATGGGAGTGGGCGGCATCGTCGGTGCTCTGCTCGCCCCACAGGTGATCCGTGCCTTGGGTCTTGGCCGGACCATGACCGTCGGGATGATCATGAGCGGAGTCCTGCTCATCTCGGTCATGTTCACCACCTATGGAGCGGCCGCCCTCGCCCTCAACGCGGGATGGATGATCGGCGTCTCCCTGATGAACGTGCCCTTGGCCACCATCAGGCAGCACTACGCCAAGGAGAGCATGCTGGGGAGGGTCATCTCGGCGAGCCGAGCCATCGGGTGGGCCACCCTGCCCATCGGCGCCCTGGTCGGCGGATGGCTGGGCGAGTCGGAAGACACATATCCCCTGGTCGCCCGGCTGTTTCCGACTCTTCTCCTCGCAACCGCGATCTGGATGATCAGCACCATCGTCTGGTCCGACACCTTCGGGCCCAACTTCGAAGGACGGCACAGCCGAACCAGAGAGAGCAGGGCGGCGTGACCTCGGGCCTCAGACACCTGACCCTCGAGGAGTTGAGGCTCGGTCTGCCTCATGTCCTCGCCGCCCCGGGGGACGGCGGGGCAATCGAGATGTTGGTGGTCCGGCCGGAGGAGAATGAACGGACGACGCCGTCGACTGCCGAGCTCAGCGCCGCGCTCGGGCTGCACGGCGATCGTTGGGCGACCGGCGAGTACCGGGATCATCCCGACACCCAGATCACGATCATCAACTCACGATTGCTCGCGCTGGTGTCCGGTGACCGGGATCGGTGGTCGCTGGCCGGGGACAACATCGTGGCCGATCTCGACCTGAGCCAGGCCAACCTCTCCCCCGGCCAGAAGCTGGAGGCCGGCTCGGCCGTTCTGGAGATAACCGACACACCGCACACCGGGTGCAAGAAGTTCTCGGCCCGGTTCGGCGCCGACGCTCTCCGTTTCGTCAATCTGGCCGAGGGCAAGGAACTGCGTCTGCGCGGGATTTACGCCCGGGTGCTGAAAGCGGGGTCTGTCTCGGTCGGCGATCGCCTCAACAAGATCTGAGTCGGGTTTCTGCGGCGGGCTCTCCCGTTACGCCGTCGACGGCTAGGTGGATGGCTGGGTGGCGGTGGTGACGCTCCGAATCGAGGTCGTTGGTTCGGGGAGGTCGATGACCACCTCGACTCGGAAGGACTGGAGCACGCCTCCCTCGACTTCCAGCATGGCAGCCGAGGCCGTCACCAGCCCGAGGAGGACGAGAGCCACGCCGAGGAGGAGCAGACGCCTCATCGGTTCTCGCCGCCGGCGTCTGAAGATCGGTACTCGTAGGTGACCGCGCCGTCAGGGACGAAGAAGCGATGCCGTGAGTCACCGTCGCGGTGATAGAAGACCATTTGCTCGGCGCGTCGGGCCAGCCGCACCAGGTCTGCCATCGTCTCGACCTTCACCGCATGCTCACCGTTTGGGGCCGTTTCGCTCACCGGGACGATCAGCGGCCCATAGCGGAGTCGGATCCAGGCCGTCTCACCGCGACCCAGACGGCGGCGAACACCGACTGCATAGATGACCCCACCGAGCAGGGTCATTGCGAGCAGTGCGCCGGAAGTGGCCCGGGCCAGCCTGGTCGAAACGGTCAGGCCGAGGATCTCGATGTCGTTGGGGACCCTTTGCTCCTCGGGTCGGGTCGCGCTCCCGGTCGACCTCAGGTCGTCGTTGACGATGGAGAGGAGAGTCCCCGACAGCTCCATCGGGAGCTCGGCTTCCACGACCTCGCCGCCGGTATCGCTGACTCCGGCCTCGGATCGGACCTTGGCGATCACGGCCAGGTGATACAGGCCGGGGTTGTGACCGGTCTCCTCCTCGGCTCTGGCCACCATTCTCAGGATGCGTTCCACGTCGAGGGGAAAGGAGACCGACGTCGACGATCCGTCGAACTCATGGGGATCGATGAGGGCGATGGTGCGGGTCCAGAGCCCGTCCCCGGCACCGATCCTCAAATCGGCGGTGACCGTGCCGTGGGCACCTTCAGACGGCGGTGAGTCAGTGGTGTATCGGAACTCGATCACCAGTTCGTTCAGCAACTGTGTGTAGATCCCGGTCGGCGCGGATCCGCTGGCGGGGGACGCCACCGTCTCCGAGTCGTAGACGACGGAATCCTCTACTGACGCCGTGTAGGCGAATTCCCCCTGGTACTCGAAGAGGACACGGTCGACGGTCATCGTCCGCTCCAGGGGGCGCACCATGAGCCAGACGGTCGCCGTCGCCAGCAGGACGATCGCCATCGCCAGCGTCATGAGGGTGAGCGCGGCGCCACGAGCCGGGCCGGCACTGCCCGCGTCGCGGGCGCGTCTCCCTCTGACCTCGGCGCTGTGGGCCCCGTGTCTCCTCCGCCGACGTTGCGGGCTCCAGATCAGGAGCGAACCGAGACCGCCGATCATTGCCGCGTACAGCTCCGGGTTGGAGGCGAGGCCGTTGACCCAGCGCCCCGCCCGGGGGATCCGGGTCAAGTACTCCCCCACGATGTCGCTGGGGACCGGGGACCAAGAGTCGGGGGCGGTCTTGTTGTCCCCCTGCATCACGAAGCCGTCATCCGCCGACCCGTCGACGATCCGATGGATCACCAGCCCGCTCCCGGTTTGGAAGGCGACGATGTCCCCGGTCTCATAGAGGCCGCGACGGACCACGACCAGATCGCCCTGTTCGAGAGTCGGCTCCATGCTCGAGCCGGACACGATCACGTATGAGGTCGCACCACCGACAGTGGTCGGGGCGAACATGACGATGAGGGCGACCGAGACGAGGAGGCCGATCGTCCGTCGGAGGGGCCGAGCCTTGAAGCTTCTCATCATGAAAGAGGAGTGAGCCGGGCGATGGTGTCACCGCCCGGCCGAGCACTCCTAGCTACCGGCTGACCCTTCGATGAAAACGCGAATCTGCTCGATCGCAGACGCGAGCGGCCAGCTCGGCAGAGCGACCGACTCTTCAACGGCGTCGATCGGGTCGGCGCTGCCCTGTCCGATCAAGGCACCCGACCCGTCGTATACCCTGACGAACAGCGCGTTGCCGAAACACGCTCCATCAATGCCGTTGATTCGAACCGAGCGCACCGTCCCGTCATCGGCCTCGAGACCCCAACCGGCCACGAACACCCCGTCGGCGTCACAGCTGAGCGTCTGGTCCACCCCGGCCTGAATGGCTCCTCCATTCACTGGCAATGCCGCTGCCGAGCCGACCGCCAGCGCAGTCAGTGCTCCTAATGCGAGTAGCGAGAAACTCCGCCTCATCGCTTCCTCCTTCAGTCTTTCGATTTCGATTGACCGACTGAAGGGGTGGCGACCACCGACAGTGAGATTGCCGGTATGATCTGATCCTGCGTGGAACCCGTTCAGTCGGGTTTGCGTCGGGTCTTGGGAGAGGCATCTTCCAAGACCCACTACGTACTACGTCCTAATAGCCAGCCCCGCGCTTCACCTCCAGACTTCTCAGTCAGCCGTGGAAAGCAAGCTCCGACGCGGCGTGATTCACTGGCGGCCCGCACTGCCCTCTCCGGGTCAGCGTGCAGCCTTTCACCACGCTCGAGCCCCGTCGGCGCTCCAGACTTTCCACACGCTGTGGATAACTCGAAGGCACCATACGCACAGGGATTGGGCGACGCAAAGGCCTTTTTTGCCCGCACGCGCCTTGAGTGGCCGGTGACCACCGGCAGTAGCTCAGTCCCCGGTTGAAGATGCCTGGAGCCTGATGGTCTCGACGTCGTCGGCTATCTCGAACCGCCACCGGTGGCCCTCGAACTCCCAGCTCGCCGTCTGCTCGGTCCCGAGGAGGTCGGCGGCCGTCTTGCCAAACAGCCCGGCCTCTTCGACGAACACTTCGAGACACTCCTGGGAGCCGGGATGGAGCAGGTAGCAGAGGTGGACGTAGAGGTTGGGGACGTCCTCGTAGTGGAGGCTGGCACTGACCATGAGCGCCGAGACGTGGCCGTTGGAGGGGTCATAGGCGCCGGCGAGAAAGGCCGACTCGTTGAATCGGTAGAGGAAGCTGTCCAGTGGCCCCGGTTCCGGTGAGGTGGTGATCCCTCCCGAGATGAGGGGCGGATGCTCCACCTGATTCCATCCCTCGCCGAGGTGATCGAGAGTGAATCCAAGCGATTCCCCCGGAGGTGGCGGCTCAGGCGTGGTCGCCTGGGTGCGTGGCGAGACCGGGACGGTGCCGGCGGCGTCGCTTCCGGTGGCGATGAAGACTCCGGCGATCAACACCAGAACCGCTCCGATCAAGGCAGCCCGGTACACCATTGGGACCTGGATGATCATGGCCAGCCAGCGCGCCACCGGTCCCTCGGCCTTGTCGGCCTCCTCGGCCGTCTCGCCGTCGAGCCCCTCGTGTTCCGGACCCGCGGCGACGGGTTGCCGGCCGAGCAGCCACTCGTCGGCGGGGGCGGCGAGAAGGTCCGCCTTGACCAGGTTGTATTCCTGCTGGGAGATCTTGCCGTCATCCAACATCCGGGCCAGATCCCTCAGATCTTCGATGCGGCTGCTCACGTTGCTCTCTTGGTGGGCACGTGGATACATCGGCAACAGCAGCGCTATTCAGTAGTCGATTCGGACTAGTCCTCTGCGGGTCGACATCGATTGACGCGTCGATTCCGGCGCTTGCGGGATGCTTTTCCGCTAGGAATGGTCCCAGTGATGGTGCGAAGAGCGGCGTTCCTGGGATTGGCGGTCTTTCTGGCCCTGATCCTCTACGCGTCGCTGTCCCTGGGAACCACTCTCGACGGATGTCGGCAGATCATGACCCGCGTGGTGTGCGAGCCGGGCGCTTCCCTGTTCGTGCCGCCGGTCTGAGCCGGCCCAATCCACTCACGACGAGCACCTACTCGGCGCCGGTTACTCGGGTCTTGTTGACCTTTCCCGGTTGTGTCTTCTACCAGCACGATCGTCCCTGGCTCGAGTCGCCGAATAGCAGGTAGCTTTGTCATGTACTCGTGCCCCGCGGTGTCCGGAGGTGTTCCAGAGTTCGGGTGCTGACATCC
>DASUSU010000036.1:0-7902 GCA_036374915.1 Acidimicrobiia bacterium
GACTTCATGAGCGAGAACATCGGAAAAGACAAGGGCGTGGACGGACGCGACTTCGGTCAGGGCATCGCCGAGATCGCCCGTGGCATCGCACCGGCCGGCGAGAGCGGCGCCCCGGCGCGGGCGGACACCACCGTACCGGGCAACCAGCGCCGGCCGGACGATGGCGAACAGCCGGGCAGCGGCAACCAGGGCACCGGAAATGGGAGCCTGGACCCGCCCGGGAACGGGGGCAGCCCGGGCAACGAGAACTCGAGCAATGGGAACAACCCGGGAGCCGGGAGCAACCAGGGCGGCAACGCCGACCCCCCCGGTCAGAGCGGCGCCAGCGGGAACGGGGGCGGACCGCCATCCGGGTCCCCCTCTGAAACTGCCCCGGGCCGCGGCAACCGGCCCTGATTCCATTTCAGGACCGACTCACCACGAGGTGACAGCCGATAACCGGTGGAGAGGCTCTCGGTGAGACCGAGCTCCTTGAGCTTGCGAACGTCGAGCTTGAATGGCATCTTCTCCCTCCCCACCGAGCGCGCCAGGTCCTCGGCCCGCACCCCCGGGTTGTCCGCGATGAGACGGAGGGTCTGTCCGGTCCACGGACCGTGACCGCTCGAGGCATCGAGACGATCGAGCCGCATCCGGATCTCAGCCAGCTCCGCGTCGTCGGGAACCGACTGGCGCAGGGCCTCTCGCGGGTCGGGCCCGGTGTGACGCAGCCGGATCCGGTACAGGGTCTCGCCTCTCGTTCCCGCCGAGTCGAGCAGATCCTCCACGGTCTCGAAACCGGCGGCAACGGCATGGTCGACCCGGAGGGATCCCGGATCCACCACCTCGACCAACACCACCTCCAGGACTCCCACCGGTGTGCGCAGCCTCGAGCCCTCCTTGACCCGGGGACGTGCCCACCTCCGATAGACCACCTCGACCCGTCCCGATGCGATCGAGGCGAGGACGTCGTGTCGGAGCAGCATGTGAGTCGAGGCTAGGGCGAGGGCCAGCCTCCCCGGCGAAACCGGGGAGGCCTGGGCTCATCGAATCGGTCCGACGGTGCCGCCACCCTGGATCGCTCCCGATTCCGGGACCATCCCACGGATCGCCCGGGTCGGGCCGCGTCTCCCCGGCTCACGGCTTCCTCCCGGCGACTTCGCAACGAGCCGTCTCCGGGACGCATCACCGAGACGCGCCTGGATCCGGGCCTCGACCGCCGCAGGGCTGAGATTCGGGTTGTACTGGCTCATGGTGGATTCTTTCTGGTGCTCCCGCCTGTCCGGCGGGAGGGAGTCGGCGACGACTCCAGGGAGACCGCCATTGGGCGGGAGACGGAGGAAATGCTGCCCGGGTCGGGAGCGATTCGTCGGGCATGCTGAAAACGATCTCTCTGCAGTGGTCGACACCGAAGTGGGCCGCTCCGCAAAGAGAAAGCCGCCTGGGCAGGCGGCTCGGGTAAGACGGAGTCAGACGATGATCAGCTCATCGCCTCGCCCGAGTCGGCTCTGGTCGCATCTGATGGAGTCCTGGTTTTCATTCGAAATCACCTTGCCCTCGACCCGTCCCGGGTCGTCGATCGGGGCACTATGACCGGCCGATCGCGAGCCTGTCAAGGCAATTAACAGGGACCTGGGCCCCACCAGAAACCACTGGCCGTCGACCGGGGAGCGCAATAGCCTGACCCTGCCGACAAAGGCATACCTGGCGGGGCTGGAGGCACATCAGGAGGAAACGTGACTCGGACCCGATCCAGACTGGCCACACTGACCCTGATCGGCATGCTCGCCTCGCTGCTCCCGATGGGGGCTTTGCCGGCGGCCGCCACCGATGGCGACCTCGTCATAACCGGGGTGATCGACGGGCCCCTCCCCGGGGGTCTCCCCAAGGCCATCGAGCTCTATGCCGCAAACGAGATCGCCGACCTGAGCATCTACGGGGTCGGATCGGCGAGCAACGGGGGCGGCAGCGACGGTGTCGAGTTCACCTTCCCGGCCGATCCCGTTGCGGCCGACAGCTTCATCTATCTCTCTCTCGACGACACCCAAGACGGCAGCGTGCCGGGCGGGTTCGTCGACTTCTTCGGATTCGAGCCCGACTATCGGGACTCCCTCGCCACCAACATCAACGGCGACGATGCGATCGAGCTGTTCCGCGACGGCTCGGTGGTCGACGTGTTCGGCGAGATCACCTACTCGGGGGCCCAGTCCTGGTCGCACGAGGACGGCTGGGCCTACCGGGTGAGCGGGACCGGGCAGGACGGCGCCACCTTCGTCGCCGACAACTGGTTCTCCAGTGGGCCCAATGCCCTGGACGGTGAGTCGAGCAACACGACCGCCGTCAACCCCTTCCCCCTCGGCTCCTATACCGAGGACGCGCCTCCGCCGCCCCCGCCGGTTTCGGTCATCATCAATGAAGTCGACTCCGACACCCCGGGAACCGACAGTGCCGAATTCGTCGAGGTCTTCGACGGTGGTGTTGGAGGCACATCACTCGACGGTCTGGTGCTGGTCTTCTACAACGGTTCCAATGACCTCACCTACGGCTCGGTCGACCTCGACGGCTTGACCACCGATGACGACGGCTACGCGGTGATCTGCGGCGAAGTCGACGGCTCATTCCTCCCCAACTGCGACCTCGACTCCTCGGTCGTGATCCAGAACGGTCCCGATGCGGTCGCCCTCTACCAGGGCAGCGCCTCGGACTTCCCCGGCAACCGGGCGATCATCACCGACGGGTTGATCGACGCGCTGGTCTATGACACCGACGACGCCGACGACGACGTCCTGCTCACCCTGCTCAACGCCGGCCAGCCGCAGGTGAACGAGAACGGCTCCGGGGCCGGGGACACCGAATCCAGCCAGCGCTGCCCCGACGGCAGCGGTGGGGCCCGCAACACCACGTCCTACGCTCAGTTCGCCCCGACGGTGGGTGCGGTCAACCTGTGCTCGGTCGCCCCGCCCCCGGGCCCGACAGCAAGGAAGATCCACGAGATCCAAGGCTCCGGGCCGGCCAGCCCGTTCGACGGGACCGAGGTGATCGTCGAGGCCGTGGTCGTCGGTGACTTCCAGGGCAACGCCGCTCTGCGTGGCTTCTACCTCCAGGAAGAGGACGGCGATGTCGACGCCGACCCGCAGACCTCGGAGGGCATCTTCGTCTTCGACGGGAGCTTCGGGGTGGATGTCGCCGAGGGTGACCTGGTCGAGGTGACCGGCACCGTGGACGAGTTCAGCGGTCTCACCGAGATCACCGACGTGACCTCGGTGAGGGTCGTCTCCAACGGGCACACGGTGACGCCGGCGACGATCACACTCCCTGTGACGGCCGTCACCGATCTCGAGGCATTCGAGGGCATGTCGGTGCACATCCCCCAGCAGCTTTACATCTCCGAGTACTTCAACTTCGACCGATTCGGCGAGATCGTGCTCACCTCGCAGCGTCAGTTCCAGCCCACCGCCCTGTACGAGCCAGGCTCGCCCGAGGCGGCACAATTGGCGGCCGAGAACAGGCTGGGGCGGATCACCCTCGACGACGGGCGAACCAGTCAGAATCCGGACCCGGCGATTCACCCCAATGGCGAAGTGTTCGACCTGGGCAACCTGTTCCGGGGCGGGGACACCGTGACCAACGTCGTCGGTGTCCTCGACTTCGCTTTCGGGCTCTACCGGGTCCATCCCATCCAGGGCGCCGACTTCGAGGCACAGAACCCGCGCCCGAAGAAGCCAGCCAAGGTCGGCGGCAGTCTCGAGGTGACCGCGTTCAATGTGCTGAACTACTTCTCGACCATCGACACCGGTGTCTTCGTCTGCGGTCCACTCGAGGACCAGGAATGCCGCGGTGCCGACAACGCCGAGGAGTTCAACCGGCAACGGGACAAGATCATCTCCGCCCTGGCCAGGATCGACGCCGACGTGGTCGGGCTGATGGAGATCGAGAACCACGTCTCCGACGCCGCCCTGGCCGATCTGGTCGCAGGTCTCAACGACCGGATGGGCCGGGGCACCTATGCCTACATCGGCGAAGGGCCGATCGGGCCTGATGCGATCCGCATCGCCATCATCTACAAGCCGAGGAAGGTGAGCCCGGTCGGTGACGACGCGGTGCTCGACACAGAGGCCTTCCTCGACCCCAATGGCATCGGTGAGGCACAGAATCGCCCTGCCCAGGCGCAGACCTTCCGGGAGAAGAAGACGGGTGAGCTGTTCACCGTCGTGGTCAACCATCTCAAGTCGAAAGGCTCCGGCTGCGGGCCCGGTGACGACGATCCCGTCCAGGGGAACTGCAACCTGACCCGCACGCTGGCGGCCCGGGCCCTGGTCGACTGGCTGGCCACCGACCCGACGGGCAGCGGCGACCCGGACCACTTGATCATCGGGGACCTCAACTCCTACGACAAGGAAGACCCCATCGACGCCCTGATCGCCGGCTCGGACGACACGCCCGGCACCGGTGACGACTTCGCCGACCTCCTCCTCGCCTTCGAGGGCGAGACCGCCTACACCTACCTGTTCGACGGGCAGCTCGGATACCTGGACTACGCCCTGGCCAGCTTGTCGATGCAGGGACAGGTGACCGGTGCGACGGCGTGGCACGTCAATGCCGACGAGCCCGACATCATCGACTACGACACCAGCTTCAAGATGGACGCGCAGGACGCGCTCTACGCACCGGATCAGTACCGATCCTCGGACCACGATGCGGTCATCGTCGGCCTCCGGCTCGACCGGGAGCCACCGCGGGTCGAGGCGGATCTCGACCGGATCCGGGCCGATCACGACCGGGGGTGGTTCCGGGTCGTCTTCTCCTGCAAGGACCGAGTCGACAGACACCCGGAGTGCGTGGCGGATCTCAATGGGATCCCGGTCCACAATGGCCAGAGGGTCTACCTGATCGAGTCGTCGGGGACATCGTGGGCCCTGGAAAAGGGGCGGGTCCTCTACCTCAAGGACGACAGCTTCGTCCTGACCGCGACCGGCACCGACGACAGCGGGAACTCGGCCAGCGACAGCGCGGAGCCCCGTTTCCGCTCCCGGGGCCACTGGCACTGGCGCTAGGCGCCTGGAATCGGGACGGTCGGCAACCGACCGTCCCGATCCTCGCCCTCAGCGGGCGCGAACCGGCCTGATCCCGGTCGCCGCGGCTGTGGCGACATGCTGTCCACCCGGCAACCGCTCGTGCCGGCCGGGTCTGGTCAGCGATGACATGAGAAAAGCGCCGAGGACGACGAGAGCGACGGTGGACACGAGCAGTGTGAGCAACCACGGCCACACCGACGTCGCAGGGTTCGGGGAGTCGAGGCCCTGGAGCCCGGCCTGCGCGCTGGGCGGGGTCGCCGCGACGACGACGTCTTCGACCGGTGTCGACGCCGGGGCCACGGAGGTCTCGACGGGCCGGGCGGGAGCCTCTGCGTAGATGGTGAGACGGCTTCGGTGTTCCGTGTAGCCGTAGGCGAGCATCAGGTCGGTCTCGGACCGGGCCGAGACAACGATCCTGACCCCGAGATAGTGCCGATCCTGAAAACGATGGTCGACCTCGGGGAAGTCGACCACGGCTTCGGTCCAGGTGGCGCCGCGACCGCTGTCGATCGTTCCCTCGCCCGAGGAGATCTCCTCACAGTCGGTTCCCGACGAGTTGCAGTCGAGGAGAAACACGCTGAAGACCCCGAGCTTCCCCGCCTCGAAACGATCGGCAGCACCCCATATCTTCAAGACGGGGTAACCGGTGAGCCGTTCCCCACTCGCCTCTGTCTGCCAGTGCTGGAACTTCGCCCCGTCGTCCTCGTCCAGACCCAGCTCCGACCGCTCGAGGAGGAGACCCGGCTCGACATCCCGGCCCTTGTCGTAGTTGGGCATCTCCCCACCGAGGGGATTGAGAAGAAGCGTGCCGAAGGGCACTCCTTCGGGTCCCAGGTAATAGCTCTCCTGCTCGGCGGCCGCGACGGTGAGCGGAGCCACGACCACCAGGGTGAGGACGAGGAGCACGCTCCTGATGGTTCCGGTCCGTGGCACCTCTCACCCAACCCCGGCCTGCAGCCGGACTCGATCCGAGTGCCACTTCCTGGCCGTGGTGCCGGATGGGAGACGTACCGAGAAGTGGGTCCAACTCGGATCGCGCTTGTAGCTCATCTGCGCTCCGATGAGCTCGCTGAGAGCACCGGCGACGGCCAGCCCCGAGCCGCCCCGGGCTGTCGTCTCGGCCATGTCGGCGAGATCGACGTAGCGGGCGAAGACGCGGTCGCTCAGCTCCTCGGGCAGCCCGGGACCGTCATCGGACACGGTGAGGCGGAGATCCTCACCTTCGACCGCGGCCCAGATCGCCACCCTATGCCCGCCATGCCTGACGGCATTGCCGACGAGAACGTGGAGGATCTGGCGAAGCAACTGCGGATCGGTCGTCACCACGATGTCGGGAACCGCCACCTTGAGGTCGGCTCCCACGTCCTGGTAGTCGACAGCCACGACCAGAGCTTCGGCACGAAGCCGGCACTGCTCCGGGTGAGGGACCAGCTCATGGGCGACGGCGGCGAGGAACTGTCCGGTTGCCCGATTTGCCACTCCTTCCAGCTCCAGGGAGGTATCGAGCTCGGCTTCTCGCTCCAGGAGCCGGGTGCGGGCCCTGATCCAGAACAGGACCATTACCGCGGCGGGCACGACGAAATTGATCGCTATCTGGAGGGTACGGACGGCGCCGAAAACCCTCGACACCGCGATGCCGAGCGCGACGATTCCGATGAGGGAGCCCATGATCACCGCCGCCTTGTGGCCGGCCATGACCCGCTGGACCTTCCTACGTAGCGCGATCACCCCTCTGTTATCGGCCGATCGATGGCGGTCTATAGCCGTCTCACCGGGAGGGCCGGCATGCCGGATGCGCCCGGCGCACCCGGCTGTGGGACTCCTCGTCGGAGCCGTATGCCCAGACCCAACTACCATCTCCGGCCTTGGCCGCCGAGGGATTGCATTGCTGACGGGCAGCCCCGACCGCCCCTGGCAAAGGAGGGTCGCGGGATGAGCCGCTGGGGGGACAGGGCCGCCACCGAGCTCAGGGATCGTCTCAGCTCGGTTGTGGTGGCGACCGCCCTGGCGGCCTTGATCGTCCTCGGGGTTCTCGCCGTCCTCATCGTCACCGTGCGGGGGGCGCAGACCACTCACTCCACCGCGACGATGACCGTTTCGGTGGCCGAGGTGACCGAGGAGGCGATCACCGCCATCGCCGCCCTGCAGGAGGAACGCGCTCTGGCTGCGACCCTGGGCCACGACGCCCTGGCCGCTCACCAAAGCCGATTCGACGAGGCGATTGCGGCGACCGATCAGGCGATGCAGGACCTCAGGGTCGCCTGGTCGCGCAATCGCTCCGAGGTTCCGGACACGGCGACACCACCGATCAGCGACCTCCTCGCCGCCGAAGTGTCGCTGGCCGACTTCCGCGAAGCGGCGATGAGCCCGAGTGATGAGTCGACGTACGCCCTCTACGGGGAGATGGTGGCGCGGGCAATCGCCGCGACCAGCGAATTGGTGAAGCTGGGAACAGATCCGGTGACGGTCACCGACCGCGCCCTGATCGTGATCCTGCTCGATGTCTCCGAGAACCTCAGCGAACAGCGCCATCTGATCCAGGAGGCCCTGGTCGAAGGCGGGCCGATCTCCGAGGAGCTGGCGTTGCAGGTCGATGTCCTCGCCGACAACACCAGCCAGGGATTGTTCGAGGCTCGCTCCCTGGCGGACGGGGAAAGCCTGGAGGAGGTGGAGGAGATCCGGGCCGGAGAGCAGGCCCGGGCGATGGACGACCTCTTGGAAGCAGTCGTCGCCGGTTCCCCCGCAGATTCGTCGTCGGCTCTGAGACAGTGGTTCGAGACGACCTCGGCCAGGATCGACCGGGTCGACGCCTTGATACCCGTGATCCACGATGGGGTGGCAGCCGAGGCCA
>DASUSU010000037.1:0-3863 GCA_036374915.1 Acidimicrobiia bacterium
GGGTACCCCAAGGAGCCCGATGAACTTCGAAAGCCCAAAGGCAGTCGATGCCGCGCTGCGCTCGGTCGACTACCTGCCCGACGACCGGATCTCGCAGGTGGTCTTTCTCGCCGACCGTCTCGACAAGCCGATCCTGGTGGAAGGCCCGGCGGGGGTGGGGAAGACCGAGCTGGCCAAGGCGCTCTCCCAGGTCACCGGGCGCGACCTGATCAGGCTCCAGTGCTACGAGGGTCTCGACGAGGCCAAGGCCCTTTACGAGTGGAACTACAAGAAGCAGCTGCTCCGGATCCAGGCCGATGTCGACCACGACTGGGAGGACATCGAACAGGACATCTTCTCCGAGGACTTCCTCCTCACCAGGCCGCTGCTCGAGGCGATCCGCTCCGAGGAACCGGTGGTGCTCCTCATCGACGAGGTCGACCGGGTCGAGGTCGAGACCGAGGCCCTCCTGCTCGAGATCCTCTCCGACTTCCAGGTTTCGATACCCGAGTTGGGGACCATGGAAGCCAAGACGCAGCCGATGGTGATCCTCACCTCGAACAACACCAGAGAGCTGAGCGAGGCGTTGAAGCGCCGCTGTCTCTTCCTCCACATCGACTACCCGGACGCCGAACGCGAGCAGGAGATCCTCACCGCCCGGGTCCCTGGCCTGTCCCAGCACCTCGCCGCCCAGGTGGCCAAGGTGGCGCGCTCGATACGGAGTCTCGACCTGAAGAAGTCGCCTTCGGTCTCCGAGACCATCGACTGGGCCCGAACTCTCCTCGCCCTGTCCATCGACGACGTCGACGAGGCGATCCTGGGTGACACCCTGCACGTGCTGCTCAAGTACCAGTCCGACATCGAGAAGGCGGCCAAAGAGCTGACCTCGAGTCCCAGGCCCTGATGCCGTGATCGGCATCATCACCGGCTTCATCGACGAGCTGAGGGCGGCGGGGGTGCCGGTCTCGATGGTTGAGGCCATCGACGGGATGCGGGCGGTGGAGGCGATCGAGATCGGTGATCGGGTGGCGCTCCGGGAGACACTGCGGGCGACCCTGATCAAGAACCTCCGTCACGAGGGCGCCTTCGACACCGCCTTCGACGTCTACTTCGCGACCCTGCCGGTTGCGTTGGGGGAGCCGGGGGAGCAGAGCCCGTCCCCGGATGTTCCCTGGCCCGATGGCTCCGATCAGCCGGAGCCACCGCCCTTCGACCTGGACCAGCTGCTCGACTCCCTCCTCGATGCCCTGGCCGGGCTGGACGAGGAGGCGATCCGGCGCGGCGCCCGCACCGCGGTCGACCAGTTGGCCGGCATGGAGCCGGGGCGCCCGGTGGGAGGGACCTACTACCTGTACCGAACCCTGCGGCGTCTCGATCTCAAAGAGCTGGCCGAGCGGTTGACCGCGGCGATGATGGGCGACCAGGACCTGTCCGAGTTCGAACAGCGTCTCCTCCGCGAGGAGGTCGAGGCCCGGATCGAGCAGCTGCGGGAGCAGATCGAGGAGGAGATCCGAAGACGGCTGGTGGCCGACCGGGGCCGCGACGCGGTCGCTCGCACCCTGCGCCGGCCCCTGATCGAGGACGTCGACCTGATGCACGCCACCACCAAGGACCTTCAGGAGATGGAAGCCGCCATCGAGCCGCTGACCCGAAAGCTGGCCGCCCGTCTCGCCCGTCGTCGCCGCAAGCGGGCGGGACGACTCGACTTCCGCCGGACCATGCGGCGTTCGCTCGGGACCGGGGGAGTGCCGGCCGATCCCCAATTCCGCCATCCCCGTCCTCACCGCCCCGAAGTCTGGCTCCTCTGTGACATCAGCGGCTCGATGGCGACCTTCTCCAGGTTCACCCTCCAGTTCACCCATGCCATGTCCACCCACTTCTCCAAGCTGCGCTCGTTCGCCTTCATCGACACCATCGACGAGGTCAGCGACTTCTTCGGGCCGGGGGTGGACTTCGGCTCCGCCCTGCAGCGGATCACCACCGAGGCCGAGGTGGTGTGGCTCGACGGCCACTCCGACTACGGGAACTCGCTGGAGACATTCAACGCCCGGTTCGGGCGCCAGCTCACCTCGCGCACCACCGTGATCATCACCGGCGATGCGCGCAACAACTACCGGCCGCCACGGGACTCGGTGCTCGGGGAGATCGCCAAGGTCGCCCGTGCCGTGGTCTGGCTCAATCCCGAGCCGGAGGCCTACTGGGACACCGGAGACTCGGCAATGTCGCACTACGCTGCCCACTGCACCTCGGTCCACGAGGTGAGGACACTCCGTCAATTGGAGCAGTTCATCGAAGAGCTCACTCTCCCCGGCGCCCGACCGCTTCAGAATGCCTAAACCGTGTGGCTGTCGTTGCCGATGTAGAGGACATACGCCCCCTCTATGGGGCCGAGATCAAAGGTGAACCACATGGGCTCGCGGATACTGGTTGTTGAGGACTCGGCCGTCATCAGACGTCTGATCGAAGTCTGTCTTCGCGCCGCCGATCTCGAGATCGTCACCCGCGATGACGGGAAGAGCGGCCTCTCGGCGGTCAGTTCGGAGTCTCCCGACCTGGTCGTCCTCGACATCGGCCTTCCCGGCATGGATGGCTGGGAGGTTCTGGATCGCATCCGCAGGGACGAGTCGACCAAGCACATTCCGGTTGTCGTTCTCACCGCTCACGCCGAAGAGGAGTCGAGGCGCAGGGCCAACGAGGGTGGCGCCGACGCCTTCGTCACCAAGCCTTTCCAGCCCAACGACTTTCGCTCGACGGTTCTCTCGCTCCTCGAATAGAACCCGCCGGGCCCCTAGGTCCCGAGTCTGACCCTCAGGCCGCTTCCTCCGCCATCACCTCGGCGAGACGCATGGCAAGGTCCACCACCCGATTGGAATAGCCCCACTCGTTGTCGTACCACGACATGACCTTGACCAGGTTGCCACCGAGCACCTGAGTCCCGCCTGCGTCGAAGATCGAAGAGTGCGGGTTGCCGATGATGTCGGTCGACACGATCGGATCTTCGACATACTCCATGATCCCCGCCATCGGCCCTTCGGCGGCTGCTCTCACCGCGGCGTTGACCTCGGCCACCGTCACGTCCCGCTCCAGCTCCACCACCAGGTCGACGGTCGAGCCGTCAGGCACGGGGACCCGCATTGCCATTCCGTCCAGCTTGCCGGCCAGGCTCGGTATCACCTCGCCGATGGCGGCGGCAGCCCCGGTGGTGGTGGGGATGATGTTCTCGGTGGCGGCCCGGCTCCGGCGCAGGTCGGCATGGGGGACATCGGCCAGCACCTGATCGTTGGTGTAGGCATGGACCGTGGTCATCACACCCTTTCGGATCCCGAAGCTGTCCTCGAGCACCTTGGCCAGCGGCGCCAGGGAGTTGGTGGTGCATGAGGCGTTGGAGACGATGATGTCCCCGGAGTCGAGCTGATCGTCGTTGACTCCGAGCACCACCGTCTCGTCGATCGCATCCTTTGCGGGGACGGTCAGGATCACCCGTTTTGCCCCGGCGTCGATGTGCTTCTGCAGCGAGGCGCGGTCCCGGAAGACCCCGGTCGACTCGATCACGATGTCGACGTCGAGGTCCTTCCAGGGGAGCTGAGTCGGATCGCGCTCCATCAACATCTTGATCTTGTGCTCCCCGACGGTCATCAGCTCGTCCTTCACGTTGACTTCCTGCTCGAACCGGCCCATCACCGAGTCGTACTCGAGCAGGTAGGCGAGGATGTTGTCGTCGGAGAGGTCGTTGATGGCGACGACGTTGAGCCCCGAGTCGGGCCGGGTGGCGATGATGCGGAACACCGCTCTCCCGATCCGCCCGAAGCCGTTGATTGCGACGTTTGCCATCTTCACTCTCCTCCGTTGAGATAAGCGGCGATGCTGCTGGTGACCTCGACCAC
>DASUSU010000038.1:0-6411 GCA_036374915.1 Acidimicrobiia bacterium
CGGGTCGTTGGCCCTGTCTCCCACGTCCTCGTCCGACTCGTTCGACGCCTTGACGAACGTGCCGATCCCGCCGGTCCAGAGCAGGTCCACCGGTGCTCTGAGGATCGCCTGGATCACCTCCGCCGGTGTGGCGGTCTCGACGCTGGTGTCGAGGACGGCCCGGACCTGCTCGGAGAGGGCGATCTGCTTCGACTCCCGTGAGTAGACCCCGCCACCTTCCGATATCAGATCACGGTCGTAGTCGTCCCAACTCGAGCCGCGCAGCTCGAAGAGCCGCCTCCGCTCCCGGAACGAAGTGGTCGGGTCGGGGGCCGGATCCAGGAACACATGCCGATGATCGAAGGCGGCCACCAACCTGATCGTCTCCGAGCCCAACATGCCGTTACCGAAGACGTCGCCCGACATGTCGCCGATCCCGACCGCGGAGAAGGGATCGCTATGGGGGTCGATGCCCTCCTGGAGGAAATGACGCTCCAGCGACTTCCAGGCCCCGCGAGCGGTGATACCCAGACCTTTGTGGTCATAGCCGGTGGCGCCTCCGGATGCGAAGGCGTCATCGAGCCAGAAGCCGTATTCCCGGGCGATCCCGTTGGCGAGGTCGGAGAACCGGGCGGTTCCCTTGTCTGCAGCCACCACCAGATAGGGATCGGGCTCGTCGTGCACCCGAACCCGATCCGGGTGAACGACCTCGCCGTCGACAAGGTTGTCGGTCACGTCGAGAAGTCCTCGTACGAACACCTCGTAGGCCGAGCGCACCGCGACCGCCGTTGCCTCCGCCCCGGTCGGAGGACGTCGCAGGACAAAACCCCCCTTGGCCCCGGTGGGGACGATGATCGCGTTCTTGGTGACCTGGGCCTTCATCAACCCGAGCACCTCGGTTCGGTAGTCCTCCCGACGCTCCGACCATCGAATCCCGCCCCGGGCGCGGGGCCCCGCCCGGAGATGGACTCCCTCCACCTCGTCTCCGATCACGAATACCTCGAACAGGGGCCGCGGCGAGGGCATGTTGGGCACATCGGCCGAGCGCAGCTTGAAGGCGAGGCAGCGGCGGTCGGCCCGGTAGACGCTGGTGCGCAAAGTCGCCTCGATGAGGCGGAGAAAGCCACGCAGGATCCGGTCGTCGTCGAGTGAGGGGACCGCGTCGAGACGCTCCAGGATCTCGTCGCGCAGCTCTTCGTACCCCTCACCGTCGGAATCGGGATCGAAACGAAGCTCGAAGAGGCGGATCAGCCCGGAAGTGATGTCGGAGTGCGCCACCAGGGTGTCATTGACGTACCTGACGGTGAAGATCGGGCTGACCCTGCGCCAATAGGTGAGGTAGGCCCGGACGATCGCCACCTGGAGATGGTCGAGGCCGGCGGTCAGCACCAGCCTGTTCAACGAGTCGCTCTCCGCCTCCCCCTCCCATACCGCGGTCAAAGCCTCGGCCAGCCTCTCCCCGGCCTCGTCGAGATCGATCAGCGCACCACGGGAGTCGAGCACACCGAAGTCGTGGATGAAGACGTCCTCCTCGCCCGAGAGCCGGGTGGGCACCTCCTCGATCACCCTCAGCCCCATCGCCTCCAGGGCGGGCGTCAGTTCGGACAAGGCCCGCTTGCCTTTTAGCTCGTACAGGGCGATACGGGTCAGGATCTCCTGGCCGTCGGCGACGTTCTGAAGCCCGACCAGGGACGGGCGCCCGCTCTCGGCCAGCTCGTCGAGTCGCTCGATGTCCCCGGCGGCCACGGTCAGCTCGGTCGAAGCCGTGTAGTACTCGGGGAGCAGGGGAGCCCACCGAGCCACCATCTGCTCCGCCCGCTTCGGGGGCTGGGTGCGAGACAGGACCTCGACCACACGCTCCGACCAGGAACGGGCGAGAGACATCACCTCCATCTCCAACTCGGAGTAGGCGACCTCGGGAACCTGTCCCTCCGGGACCCACACGATGAAGTGCAGCCGGGCCAGGTCGCTTCGGTCCAGGGCGAGGTGATAGTCCACGGTGGTAGCGCCGAAACGTTCCAGGAGGAGATCTTGAAGACGACGTCTCAGGTCGGCCGAGTACCGGTCCCGGGGCATCGAGACCAGAACCCTCACCCCGCGGTCGAGCAACTCGCGCCGGACGAAGAGACGGACCTGAGCTCGCTCCTGGAGGGCGAGAAGACCCATCAACACGCGATGGAGATCTGCGGTGGGAAGACCGAACAACTCGTCCTTGGGAAAGCTCTCCATGAGGGCGACGATGGCCTTGTGATCGTGCGATCCCTCGATCAGATCCTCACCGGAGGTGATCTCGGCCAGTTTCTGGCGGAGCACGGGTATGCGCGCCACGCTCTCCATGTAGGCCTTCGAGGTGAACAACCCGAGCAATCGGGCCTCGCCCACTGTCTCGCCGTTGCGCCCCAGGACCCGGACTCCCACGTAGTCCATCTTGGCCCGGCGGTGCACCGATGAGAGCTGGTTGGTCTTGGAGATGACCAGAAGGTCACCTTGCTCGAATCGAGCCCGCAGGTTGGGGTGGAGCGATGCCAGTGGCAAGGGCTGGTGCGCCTTGGATCGAGCGGGATCGGAGAGGATCCCCAGACCGGACCCGGCCACCACCTCGAGGGCAGGCCCTTCCCCGCCCTCGGTTATCCGGTATTCGCGATAGCCGAGGAACACGAAATTGTCCTGTTGCAACCACTCGAGGAAGGCGACCGCCTCCTCCACCTCGATGCCCGGGTACTGGCCCTCCCCGCCCCGAACCAGCTGTGCCATCCGCTCTGTCGCCGCGACCATCTGTGGGAAGTCCCTGACCGCTACCAACACGTCGCCGAGGACCGACTTCAGACGGGCTTCGAGCGCCGGATGGTCGAGCGGCTCGAGCAACCGATCGAGGACGTAGTGCTGGACCGACTCCCTGTTCGCGGTGCGACTTGCCGGTTCGATCGAGAGCAGGCGCCCCGAGTCGTCCCGGGCCGTTCCGATGACCGGGTGCAGCACCCGGCTCACGGCGAGCCCATAGGCCTGGAGCTCGGCCGTCACCGAGTCGACCAGGAACGGGCCGTCGTCGACGCAGATCTCGACGACGGTTCCGGTCGACTCGTAGCCATGGGTGCCGAGGGTGGGATTGAAGACTCGAACCTCGATCGGGCTGGCACGGTGTTCGATGAAGTCGAACAACCCGACCACCTCTCGATACGCGTTCTCGGGCGACATCTCGGCGTCCCAGGGAATACGGCGCAGGTAGGCGCGAGCGAGGGCGGCCAACGGCTGGGAGAGGTCGCCTATCCGCTCGAGAACGTGTTCGAGCAACTCGGATGGGCTCGACGCTGGGCCCGGATCCACCGGCTCAAGCTAACACGAACGGCCGGCAGTTCACCCGGGGAACGCTGGTCAGGGTGTCTCGGGGATCTCCAGCGCCCGGGTACGCTCGCTCTCTCTTACCCCCCCGAGACCGTGCCGGCGTCCCGAACGGGGCCGGCGCCGTCGCAATCGAGGAGCGAGGCGTTGCCAGCCGACTACGTGATCAGGCCCATCGGGCACGTCGAGTCCCGCCTTGTCGATCGATCGGCAGCGCCCAAGCAAGGATTCGAAGGGGCACCGAGTGCTTGGCTGGTATTCGACGATGCGGTATCGGATGGCATCCGCGACCTCGCGGTCGGCGATGACATATTCGTGCTCACCTGGCTCGATCGGGCAGAGCGTGGCGTGCTGTTGGTGCACCCACGCGATGACCCGGCCAATCCCGAGACCGGGGTGTTCAGCACACGATCCCAGGACAGGCCAAACCCGATCGGGCTTCACCTGGTGCGGATCGCGGCCATCGACGGGAACCGTCTCCAGGTGCTCGACCTGGAAGCGTTCGACCGGACCCCGATCGTGGACGTCAAGCCGGTGATCCCGCCTGGGAGGTGAGGAGGGGTCTGGGACTCAGTTCGCTTCCGCGCCCAGGATCGCGGCCAACGCCGGCATGGCATCGGAGTGAGCCAGGGCGACGACCTCGTCGGCCGGGGCGAGAGCCACATCACTCGTGACCGGTATCAGCTCGCCTTTGCGAATCAAGGCGACGATCCGGACCCCCGGCGGCCACTCGATCTGACCGAAGGCTCGGCCAACCGCTGACGAGGCAGGGTCGATCTTCTCCTCGACCACGGCGTATCGACCTTGACGCAACTTGAGCAGGGTGGTCATCTCCCCCAGCGACATCTCCTCGGCCACGAGGTGTGCGAGGAGGTCGGCCTGGTTGAGGGCCACGTCGACGCCCATGTCCTCCCCGTACATCCAGGCGTTCACCGGGTCGACGATCCGGGCGATGACCCGCGGCACCGAGAACTCGAAGCGGGCCAGCGAGCAAACCACCAGGTTGGTCTCGTCCGCCCCGGTGACCGCCGCCACCACATCGCAACCACGGATCCCGGCCCGCTCCAGCACGCTCGCCTCCGAGCCCGACCCGGTCACGACAACACCGTCCTCGAACCGACCGGAGAGGACGGCTGCCTTGCCCTCGTCCGTCTCGACGATGGCAACACCATGGCCCCCTTCGATGAGCAGCGAGGCGATACGTGACCCGACTTTCCCGCCTCCAATCACGATCACCGACGACATCGTGCCCCTCTCATTCCACGCCGAGCAGCTGCTGCAGACGCGTCTCGGAGCCCTGGGTGACCGCGACCGCGACGACATCACCGGCCTCCAACGCGGTGGCGCGGTCTCCGAGGAAGGTCCGTCCCGAGCGCGTCACCGAGATCACCCTTGCCTCGCCGGGCACCTCCAGCTCACCCGCTCTTCGACCCGCCAGCGTCGGGGATATGGTGGCCTCGAGCAGGTGCACTCGCCCTCCGAACGAAGCGATCGGGGCAAGATCGCTCAGCGTGAGGAGATGGGCGAGACGGGTGATCCCCCACTCCACCGGCGAGATGGTGAGAACCCCGAGCCGGCCGTAGAGATCGGCCTGACGCGGCTCGTACATCCGCCCAACCACCCGAGGCACCCGGAACCTGCGCAGCGCGAGGCGCGACACAACCGCATTCACCTCGTCACTGCCGGTGACTGCGGCAAGCGCGTCGGTCTCGGCGATCCCCGCTTCCTCCAGAATGTCACGGTCCAATGCGTTTCCTACCAGGGATCGGCCCCCGAACGTCTTCCCCAGCCGCCCGATCGCCTTCGGCTCGAGGTCGACGACGGTGACGTCGTGCCGGTCGATCTCGAGGAGGCGCACGAGACCCGATCCGACCCGGCCACATCCGATCACGATCACCTTCATGTCCGTGCTCCCGCCCTCCGGCGCAACATGGCCTTGCGCACCTCGTCGGCGATGGGCAGCAGGGGGACTCCGAGCAGCAGCCACACCCACCCCACTCCAGGGAAGGGCGCCGTGCCGATCACATCCTGGAGCAATGGCACGAAGACGATGAGGGCAATCACGAGCAGCTCTGAGAGTATCCCCCACCAGAGCAGCCTGTTGTTGCCAAAGCCGATCCGGAGCAGTGAGACCCTCTGCGATCTCTGCGCGAACAGGTTCCCGATCTGGGTGGCGACCACGGCGGCAAGGGCCATTGCCGAAGCCGACCGATAGATGACGCCCTCGGAAGGCAGGTCGAGCCAGCCTTGGACACCGGCTAGGCGGTAGGCGCCGAAGAAGGCTGCCATCACGAATGCCGCCTGCAGTGGCCCGAGGAGCAGATAGGAGCGGAGCAGAAGCGGCCGGTCGATGAGACGGGCGTCGAGGGAACGTGGCGGCCGCTCCATGACGTCGGGCTCGGGCTTCTCGGCTCCGAGCGCAAGCGCGGGCGCCAGGTCTGTCCCCAGGTCGATGGCGAGTATGTGCATCACGTCGAGGGCGATGGGGATACGCCCGCCGGAGAAGGCGAACAGGACGAAGGGGACCGCCTCGGGGACATTCGAGGTGAGGATGTATGTGGTGAACTTCTTGATGTTGTCGTAGACGGCCCGGCCCTCTTCGACGGCGGCCACGATGGAAGCGAAGTTGTCATCGAGGAGGATGATGTCGGCAGCTTCCTTGGCCACGTCGGTCCCGACCTGCCCCATGGCCACGCCGATGTCGGCCCTCTTCAGGGCGGGGGCGTCGTTCACACCGTCTCCGGTCACGGCCACCACGTCGCCCCGGGCCTGGAGGGCGCTGACCACCCTCAGCTTGTTGGCGGGAGCGGCCCGGGCGAACACGACATCGCCCTCGAGAACGGTGGCCAACTCGGCGTCGTCGAGTTCGTCCAGCTCGGTCCCGTTGATGACGCGGATCGAGCCGCTGTCGATCATCCCGATTCGCCGCCCGACCGCCTCCGCGGTCACCCCGTAGTCGCCTGTGATCATGATGATCCGGATCCCGGCGGTGCGGCATCTGCCGATCGCGGCCTCGACCTCGGGTCGGGGTGGGTCGTGCATGGCGATCAAGCCGACGAACTCCATCCCCACTTCGATGTCCTCCCGGGGTGA
>DASUSU010000039.1:0-2453 GCA_036374915.1 Acidimicrobiia bacterium
TGGCCCGGACTATGGGTCACGATTTCCCGACGCCCACTGCCGAACAGGCCTGGGACGAGCTGCGGGAGGTCTCCCCACTCCACGGCGGCATGTCCTACGAGAGACTCGAGGCGATGGGCGGGATTCGATGGCCCTGCCCCGACGAGAGCTCAGACGGCGAGCTCTTCCTCCATGGTCGTCTCTGGGAGCGCCCGGTCACCACCCGCAAGGCACCTTTCTTCCCGGTGGAGTACGCGGCACCAGTCGACGAGCTCACCGAGGAGTTTCCCACACGACTCACCACTGGACGTCGGCTCGACTCGTACAACACAGGTGTCCAGAGCGGGCGATACGAATCACCCCGTCGCATCGCCGGAGCCATCGACCTCTCGCCCGAGGACGGTGCTGAGCTCGGGGTCGCCGAAGGCGACAGGGTTCGTGTGATCTCCCGGCGGGGCAGTCTCGAAGCTCCCGTTCGTTTCGACGACTCGTTGCGGCCCGGTCTGGCTTTCATGTCGGTGCACTTCCCCGACGAGACCGACGTGAATGTCCTCACCCTCGATGCCTGGGACCCCAAGTCGGGCACCGCCGAGTTCAAAGCGACCGCGATTCGCGTCGAGCCGGTCGGCGCAGCCGCCTCCTGATGGATCTCCGTCTAATGCTCGATCGGCCCACCGAGGCCGAGCGCGTCGCCGTCGACTCCTTGCTCGGAGCTAACCAGGTTCTCAACGGCCGAGTCGTCTACGGGGGGCACTCGGCCCGCGCCCAACGACACCTCCTCCTTCCTGCTCTCCACGCCGTGCAGGACGCGTCCGGTGTGGTCAGTCGTGGGGCACTCGCCTACATCTGCGATCGGCTCACCATCCCGCCGGCGGAGGCATATGGCGTCGCCACCTTCTACGCCCTCTTCGATGTCGACGGCACCCCGGGCTCCTCCATCCACGTTTGCGACGACATCGTCTGTGCTCAGTACGGCGCGGAGGATCTGTGCGCTGCGCTCGACGAGGCGGGCACTTCATATCACCGCAGCCCATGCCTCGGCCAGTGCGATCGGGCCCCTGCTGCGATGTTCCACGAGCCCGGCACCGGATACGGGAACGCCGCTCCGGTCAGCACCGAATCGGTGGGCACGCCCGTGTTCGACGAGCTGCCGTCCGGACTCGTCCATCAAGACGTCTCCGGGCTGAAGCTCCTGAGCCGCATCGGCGTCGTCGACCCGAGCTCGATCGATTCCTACCGGAGTGCCGGGGGATTTCAGGCTCTGGCCCGCGCCCGGGAGATGGGGCCCGAGGCAGTCATCGCGGAATTGAAGAGGTCCAACCTCAGGGGCCGCGGGGGAGCGGCCTTCCCCATTGGGGTCAAGTGGGAAGGGGTGCGTAACGCCGCGGGCGCGGAGAAGTACGTCATCGCCAACGGCGACGAGTCGGAGCCGGGCACCTTCAAGGATCGTCTCATCATGGAGGCGGACCCCTTCGCCGTCGTCGAGTCGATGGCTTTGTACGGCTTCGCCACCGGAGCCGGCCAGGGTTACATCTATGTCCGGGGCGAGTACCCCACCGCGGAGAGACGGCTGCGCGAGGCGATCTTCCAGACCGAGAAGGCGGGGCTGATGGGTGAGGCCTTCCGTCTCGAGGTGAGACGTGGTGCCGGTGCCTACATATGTGGGGAGGAGACGGCGCTGTTCGCCTCGATCGAGGGCCATCGCGGCGAGCCCAGGCAGAAGCCGCCGTTCCCGACGCAGTCGGGGGTCTTCGGGAAGCCGACCGGGATCAACAACATCGAGACCCTGCTCGCAGCGTTGTATGTCGTCTCCGTCGGGGGAGAGGCGTTCGCCACGATCGGCACCGAGCAGTCCGCCGGTCCCAAGCTGTTTTGTGTGTCCGGCGCAGTTGAGCGGCCCGGCGTCTACGAAGTGACGTTCGGTGCAACGCTGGGCGAGCTGTTGGAGCTCGCCGGCGGGTTGCGGGCCGGTAAGGGGCTGGGGGCGGTGCTGATGGGTGGCGCTGCCGGGGTCTTCGCCGACGCCTCGGCGCTGGAAGTGCCGCTCACTTTCGAGGACACCCGGGCCGCCGGGACAACCCTCGGGTCGGGATCCGTCATTTTCTTCGACGAAGAGACCGACTTCGGGCCGGTGCTCGCCCGTATCGCCCGCTTCTTCCGTGACGAGTCCTGTGGTCAGTGCGTCCCCTGCCGAATCGGCACCGTCCGACAGGAGGAGGCGCTGGCGCGGCTGGCGGCGGGTCGACCGTTGGGATCGGTGGACGATGAGAGGAAGCGTCTCGACGACCTCGCCCTGGTGATGACCGATGCCTCTATTTGTGGTCTGGGCCAAACCGCGGCCTCGGCCATTCAATCCGCCATCAGACTCGGCTTGCCTGGGGTACCGGCATGAGTGTCACCGCCACCATCGACGGCCAGACCGTGTCGGTCGGCGACGGCGCCACCATCCTCCAGGCCTGTCGCCAGGCCGGCCT
>DASUSU010000040.1:0-21420 GCA_036374915.1 Acidimicrobiia bacterium
TCATGTCACTGCTCGAGGGGCACGGCCATGTGGTGATGGACCGTCTCGGCCAACAGCACCTTCGCTCCCAGGACCGGATGAGCAAGATCCTCAAGGCGAGACGGCAGGACAAGCGGATGGCGGCCTTCCTCCGTCTCACCGGGCTGGAGATGAAGATGAACCAATACCGGATGGGGGAGCGGTTCATCCAGATCGTGGAGAGGGAGGCCGGCTGGGAAGCAGTGGGCCACGCCTTTCGCGGGGTGAGCAGCCTGCCCACGATCGAGGAAATCGGAAGCCCGGAACGATGGTTGAGACGCGTCGCCTGAGCGAGCTGCGGAGCAGGCTGGCCGGCCTACTCCGCCTTCCCGGGGGGGACCTGCTGGTCGCGTTGTCGGGTGGAGCCGATTCGGCCGCCCTCGCCTACCTGCTCGCCAATCTGGGCCGTCGGTCCCGGGCCGTGCACGTCAACCACGGCCTGCCCGCCTCGGCCCGGCTGGAAGTCGCGGCGCGAGCCGTGGCCGACGCGGTGGGGATCGAGCTCGAAGTCTCCGCGATCGTCGTCCCGCCCGGCGCCTCGTTCGAAGGTCAGGCCCGGCAGGCCCGATACGAGGCGCTGTTCGACTCGCTTCGGCCCGGGGAGACCCTGCTCACGGCGCATACCCTCGACGACCAGGCCGAGACCGTGCTGATGAACCTGTTGCGGGGGAGCGGCCCCGCCGGCCTGGCCGGGATCACTGCCCGGAGCGACGCCCTGAGTCGGCCCATGCTCGCGGTCGGCCGGTCGGAGACCCGGGAGCTCGCCGCTCTCGCCTCACTCCCCTTCTTCGACGACCCCTCCAATCTCGATCGCGGGTTTCGCCGCAACTCGATCCGGCTCGAGGTGATCCCCGAGCTGTCGGCACGGTTCAACCCGAGGCTGGTCGAGGCCCTGGCTCGGACCGCCGAGCTGGTCGGCGTCGACGAGGCCTTTCTCCAGTCCGAGGCGGACGAGGTGGCCGTCTTGGGGGAGGGAGGCAGTCAGGCGGTGCCGCTCGGCGCGCTGCTCGCCGTGCCCCGCCCTGTTGCCGACCGGGCACTGCGCGGCATGCTCGCACGGGTCCGGCCCCCGCACCGGGGCAGCGCAGCCGAGCTCGACGAGGTCTGGTCGGTGGTCACCCGCCGTCGAACGTCGGCGGTGCTGTCCGGCGGCATCGAAGTCGCCCACCAAGGACCGCTACTCGTCCTCCGCTCCCCGGAACCGGCCACCGCTTCGCCCGTGTCTACGACCCTCGAGGTCGGAGCCAACGACGTCGGCCCGTTCCAGGTGGTCGTGGAGCGGACCGAGCGGGTTTGTCGGGTCGCTCCGATCGGCCTCTGGTCGGCCCTGTTCCCGGTCGACGTCTCGCTCGACGCCCGGGTCGACGAAAAGGGCCGTCTGGTGGTGGCGGCAGACGAGCAGACGGCGTGGGTGGCAGGCGAGCGACGGCTCCCCGTCGCCTGGTACCAGCCGGGGACCAGCGGCTACCTTTCCGTCTTCGCCAGAGAGGGAAGCGGATGGACATCAAGCCCCTGATCACCTCCGAGGAGATCGAGGCCAAGCTGGCCGAGATGGGTAGGCAGATAACCGAGGATTACCGGGGCAAGGACTTGTTGCTGGTCGGGGTGCTCAGGGGTGCCTTCATGGTGATGGCGGACCTGGCCCGTCACGTCGATCTCCCGGTCGAGTTCGACTTCATGGCGGTCTCCTCCTACGGGGCATCCACCCAGACCTCGGGTGTCGTCCGCATCCTCAAGGACCTCGACGAGGAGATCGACGGGCGTGAAGTCCTGATAGTCGAGGACATCATCGACTCCGGCCTGACCCTGAACTACCTGATGAAGAGTCTCAACGTGCGCAAGCCGGCATCGTTGGAGATCGCCGCACTCCTGCTCAAGGAAGGCATTCAGCGGGTCCCGATCGAGGTGAAGTACGTCGGTTTCCCGATCGGTCCCGAATTCGTGGTCGGCTATGGCCTCGACTACGCCGGTAAGTACCGCAACCTCCCCTATGTGGGGGTGATGGGGGCGGAGGGTTGAACCCCGACTCCGAATCGGGTGGGACCGGGGGTTCGACTACGCAGGGGTTTCCCGTAGCATTGAATCCTCACGGTCTTCCTGGAGTCTGATTTGAGGTCTCGGTGAATCGAACCCTGCGCACGCTGGTCGTCTATGGACTGTCGATCATCATGCTGGCCATCCTCGCCCAGTGGTGGTTCGACCAGGTCCAGGGGCCCGAGGTCGTGGAGCTCTCGCAGTTCATGGATCGGGTCGAGGCCGGGGACTACGAGAAGGTGGAGATGCTGGCCCGCTCCAACGAGCTCCAGGGTCGTCTCACCGGCTCCACCTTGCCCACGGACGGATGGGACCAGGTGTCCAGCTATCCGGAGGGGGCAGAGGGCGATCTCGTCACCCTGGTCCGTGAGTCGGGAGTGGCCTTCAGCTCCGACCCGCAGCCGCCTGGCTTCTGGGAAGTACTGATCAGCTTCCTCCCCTGGCTCTTCCTGCTCGGGTTCATGGTGTTCATCTTCATGCAGA
Source organism: Acidimicrobiia bacterium (assembly GCA_036374915.1). GTDB lineage: Bacteria > Actinomycetota > Acidimicrobiia > Spongiisociales > ZC4RG35 > JARDZU01. The sequence continues at coordinate 2,536 of DASUSU010000040.1, forward strand.
TGCAGGGCGGCGGGAATCGGGTCATGCAGTTCGGCAAGTCCCGGGCGAAGCTGGTGGGCAAGGAGCAGCCCAAGGTCACCTTCGACGACGTCGCCGGACTGGTCGAGGCCAAGGAGGAGCTGGAGGAGATCAAGGACTTCCTGCAGAACCCGGACAAGTACCGTCTGATGGGGGCCAAGATCCCTCGTGGCGTCCTCCTCTTCGGACCTCCGGGGACCGGTAAGACCCTGCTCGCCAAGGCGGTGGCGGGCGAGGCCGGGGTCCCGTTCCTTTCGATCTCGGGCTCCGACTTCGTCGAGATGTTCGTCGGTGTGGGCGCTTCCCGGGTCCGCGACCTTTTCGACCAGGCCAAGCAGAGCGCCCCTGCCATCGTCTTCATCGACGAGATCGACGCCGTCGGACGTCATCGCGGCGCCGGTCTCGGCGGTGGGCACGACGAGCGGGAGCAGACGCTCAACCAGCTCCTGGTCGAGCTAGACGGGTTCGAGGGGAACCAGGGCGTGATCGTCATGGCCGCCACCAACCGGCCAGACATCCTCGACCCGGCCCTGCTCCGCCCCGGTCGCTTCGACCGCCAGATCGTGGTCGACGCCCCCGACATCGAAGGGCGCAAGGCGATCCTCGAGGTTCACTCCAAGGGCAAGCCACTCAACGAGGAGATCGACCTCGAAGTCCTGGCTCGTCGCACCCCCGGATTCACCGGCGCCGACCTGGCCAACCTGATCAACGAGGCCGCCCTCCTCGCCACCCGGCGTCGTCGCAAGGACATCGGGATGCTCGAGCTGGAGGAGGCGATCGACCGTGTCATCTCCGGCCCGGAGCGGAAGACCCGGGTCATGGACGACGAGGAGCGAAAGCTGATCGCCTACCACGAGACAGGCCACGCCCTGGTCGGGTACGCACTTCCCAACTCCGACCCGGTTCACAAGGTGACCATCGTGGCCCGGGGCCGTTCGCTCGGGCACACCCTGGCTCTGCCCACCCACGACAAATACCTGGTCCGCCGCTCCGAGCTGGTCGACCAGCTGGCCATGCTGCTCGGTGGCCGCACCGCCGAGGAGATCATCTTCGCCGACCCGACCACCGGCGCGGCGAACGACATCGAGAAGGCCACTGCGATCGCCCGCAAGATGGTCATGGAGTACGGGATGAGCGACATCCTCGGCCCGATGCAATACGGGAAGCCGAACGGCGAGGTGTTCCTGGGGCGGGACTACTCCCGTCAGCAGGACTATTCCGACGAGGTCGCCGCCAACATCGACAACGAGGTCCGCAAGATGATCAACGCCGCCCATGAGGAGGCGCGGCTGATACTGGAGACACACGCCGACGCCATGCAACGCATGGTCGACAAACTCATGGACAAGGAGACCGTCGACCGGCACGAGGTGGCGGAGTTGTTCTCCGACGTGCCCAAGTGGGAGCACACCTCCGAGGGCGCAATGCGTCTCCGCTACCCGGAGAACCCGGTCATCCCCCAGCCTCGCGACGAGCCCATCGCCGCCGCCGAGGAGGCTGAGACCGAGGACGAGCCGGTCACCGAGTCGCTCACCCTCAACCGGAAGCTTCGTCGCAGCACCCGACCCGCCACCGACGCCGGGACCTGACCAGACCGGCTCGCCACCGTCCCTGACCCGAGGGACGACCGGCTCAGTCGACCCGATCGATCCTCAGGTTTCCCGAAACCAGACGGACCTTGATCCCCATCTCCCGAACCGGCGGCTCTTCGACGGGGCTGGGCGAGGGCAGGCTCACCCTCCCCGACAGCGTGTTCGCATCGAGATCGAGCCGGGTTCGGGGTGGGATGCCGATCCGAACCCCGCCCGACATCGACTTGGCGTTCAGATCCGGCCCGGTGACCCGCCCGACCCTGATGTCACCGGAGAGTGTGGCCACTGAGAGTGATCCCCGGCATTCCTCGATGGTGATGTCCCCGGACGCAGTGGACAGGTCGGCTCGCTCGTCGACGGTGCCGATCCGGATGTCACCCGATGCGGTGATGCAACGAGCCTCGCCGGTCACCTGATTGCCTCGCACCGTCCCGCTGGCGCTCTTCATCTGCAGCCGCTCTGCGGTGTCGAAGGTGACGTCCCCGCTCGCCGTGGCCACCTCGAGCCGTCCCACGTCCACGGTCAGGTTGACGTCGGCGCTGGCGGTGGACACCTCCACGTCGATGTGGGGAGGGGCGTGGACGATGACGTCCGCCCGCCCTCCTCTGTCCGAGGAAGCATGGATGACGTCGCCACGCTGGGTGACCTCGAATCCCGGGTCGCGGGTGTCGACCACGACCCGTACCATCCCGGGCGGGCCTGGCTCGACCCTGACCAGACCCGATCTGGTGCCGACCTTCACCGAGGGGGACTCGCCGACCGGGAACTCACGATCGATCACAGATCGATCGTCCTCTTCACCGAATTGCCCGGGGCGCGTTCGTAGGCCCTCGAGCGCAGTGCGTCGATGACGAACGTGTTGACCGAGTCTCCGGCGACGTCGGCGGCCTCGGCGATCAGATCCTTGAGGTACCCGGGAAGACGCAGAGTGATCCTTGCCTCGGTGTCCGCCGAATCGCCCGGGCCCGGCGGGGACGGGGGCGGTGGGATCCTCGATTCGTCGGGACTGACCACCAGTTCGGGGTCACCATCGACGAGACGGATGTCGACCCGATGCCCCACCAGTTGCCCGTTGACCTCCTGTGCCGCCATCTCCACGACGTCCATCATTGCTTGCCTGACCGCGGGGCGGAGCACTTCGAGCAGCTCGGCGCCGACCGCGACCAGCTCGGCGGCGCCCATTCTCAGTTGGGCTTCGACCGCCGCCTCCAGTCTGAACGTCGCCTGGGTCAGTTGCATTTGCGTGCCGTCTTGCGGAGACGACGGATCCGCTCGTCGAGTGCGGCTTCCAGACCGTCGGGGCTGTGGATGAACATCATGGTCTTCTCCTCTTTCCGACATCATGATGATGTCGCTATGACATCACCATAGAGGCATGGCGACGTCATGTCAATCCCCACCCCCGATATTTGGAATAGAACACCAGGGGGCGTCTATTTTCTTCGGGGATGAGAGAGATCGACCAGGGCCGGATCGAGAAGGCGGTGCGGGAGATCATCGAGGCGCTGGGCGAGGATCCCGAGCGCGAGGGTCTGCTCGACACCCCGCAGCGGGTGGCGGCGTTCTACGCCGAGGTGTTCGACGGTCTTCACCGCGATCCCGGCGACGTGGTCGACGCCTTCTTCGGCGAGGAGCACTATCAGGAGATCGTGATGGTGCGAGAGATCCCCTTCTACTCGATGTGTGAGCACCACTTCGTCCCTTTCCACGGCCAAGCGCATGTCGCATACATACCCAGAGGCCGTGTCACCGGGCTCTCCAAGCTGGCCCGACTGGTCGAGGGCTTCGCCCGGAGGCCGCAGATGCAGGAGCGGCTGACCGCTCAGGTCGCCGATGCGTTGACCGAGCGTCTCCAACCGCTCGGCGTGATGGTGGTGATCGAGGCGGAGCATCTGTGCATGTCGATGCGCGGGGTGAAGAAGCCGGGAGCGACCACGGTCACATCGGCGGTGCGCGGGACCATGGAGTCACAACCGGCGACCCGGGCCGAAGCCATGTCCCTCCTCTTCGGCACCACTCGCTAGCGCTCGCCGACTCCGCACCCACGCTCTACGTTCTACGACGTGATCAGCCACTGGAAGCTTCGAACCAGGACCCTGGACCTGTCACACGGGGCGATCATGGGTGTGCTCAACGTCACCCCTGACTCGTTCTCCGACGGTGGGCTCCATCTGGAGGAGGCGGACGCGATCGCGGCCGGCCGGGAGATGGTGGGGCAGGGGGCGGACATCATCGACGTCGGCGGGGAGTCGACCCGACCCGGAGCCGACCCGGTCAGCTCAGATGAGGAGCTGCGTCGTGTCATCCCGGTGGTCGAGGCCCTGGTCGCCGAGGGGGTCGTGGTCTCGGTGGACACCTCGAAACCGGTCGTTGCCCGGGCCGCGCTCGAAGCGGGGGCCGAGATCGTCAACGACGTCACCGCCGCCGCCTCGGGCGAGATGGCGGAGGTGGTGGCGGGGTCCGGTGCCGCGCTGATCCTCATGCACATCCAGGGCACGCCGCGGACCATGCAGCAGAATCCCGTCTACAGCGACGTGGTGTCCGAGGTCGCCGCCTTCCTCGCCGACCGAGCTCGGCGGGTGATCGCGGCCGGCGCCGACCCGGCCTCCATCGCCATCGACCCCGGTATCGGATTCGGCAAGACCGTATCGCACAACCTCGAGTTGATCGCCGGGCTGGGGACACTGGCCGGGCTCGGCTATCCCGTAGTCCTGGGAGCATCCCGAAAGACCTTCATAGGCCGCCTCACCGGGATCGAGGCGCCCCAGGCTCGGGATCACGCCACCGCGGTCACCACCGCACTCGGGTTCGAGCGTGGCGCCAGGGTTTTTCGGGTCCATGATGTGGCTTCCTCACGGGCTGCGCTCCGACTTGCCGCCGCTATCGTGAATCCCCAGCAATGGGACGAATGGTCGCAGGCCTAAAGCCCCGGGGATTCACCTGGGTCATCACCGATCGTCTCGCAGTGTCGGAGCGGGTGGGAGGTTCCGGGTTCCAGCACCGAAGGGTGCGGCGGGAGGAGGAGATCACCTGGCTGGTCGAGGAGGCGGGGATCAATGTGGTGGTCTCGATGCTCCCCGGAAACCAGAATCTCCTTGCCTATCGGGAGGCGGGGATCGCCACCTTCTCCGTGCCAGTCGGGCCCGATCTCACCAGCAAGGAAGTCGACGAGTTCTTTCGCACCCTGAGCAAGGCGACGAGGCAGAGCAGCGCCCGCGTCCTGGTCCATCGCGAGGTGATCGACGACACCGTGGGCGGGCTTCTCGGAGGCTTCCTGGTGGTCTCCGGCCTGGTCACCGACCCGATCCTGGCACTGGCGGTGATCCAGCAGATTCTGGGAAGGGCGTTGGGGCCGGAAGGTCGCTCGCTCATCCCTGCGTCCGCGGTCTCGTGACCGATCGGATCGAGATCAAAGGCGTCGAAGTACTCGCCCGACACGGCGTGCTGAACAAAGAGAAGACCGATGCCCAGCTATTCCTGGTCGACCTCACCGTGTACCTCGACCTGGCCCCGGCCGCGGGGTCCGACCACCTCGTCGACACGGTCGACTACGGCCGCCTGGCGGTGGAAACACACGACCTGGTCCAATCCGAGAGTCATCAACTGATCGAGACCGTCGCCGAGCGGGTGGCCCGCAGGGTCCTGGCGGAGCCGGCCGTGGAGAGAGTCGTGGTCACGGTTCACAAGCCAGAGGCGCCGATCCCTGTGAAGTTCGGAGACGTGGCGGTCACAGTCGACCGATCTCGATGACCAGATACGCCGTCGCTCTCGGCTCCAACCAGGGGGACCGGGTCGGTCAACTGCGCGGGGCAATCGATGCGATGAGCGGTTTGGGCACGGTCGCCGCGGTTTCCCGCCTCTACGAGACCGAGCCGATCGGAGGACCGGAACAGCCCCCCTTTTTGAACGCGGTGGCGATCGTGGACACCTCGTTGCCCCCGTCGGAGCTGCTGGAGCGCCTGCAGGCGGTCGAGGACCATCATGGCCGGGAGCGTGAGGTGCGGTGGGGCCCGCGCACCCTCGACCTCGACATCGTCGCCGTCGACGGCGGGCCGGTGGATCAAGCCGGGCTGCAGATTCCTCACCCTAGGGCGGCAGAGCGACGTTTTGTGCTGCAACCGCTCGTCGACGTCTGGCCCGAGGCCGATCTCGGCGGTGTGACCGCGGCGGAGGCATTGCGCCGGGTCCCCGATCAGGAGGTCGATCTGCTCGCGGACAGATGGGCCTCGGTCACCGGAGTCGACCAGGGCCGCTACTGGGTGGGCGCTCAGCTGGTCTGGTTCGCCACCATCGCCATCGGTCTCGTCTACGACGGATCGCTCCCCGGCGGCGGGATCGATCCGCTCAGAGTCGTGGGAGGAGCTCTCGCCCTCACCGGCGCCGTGGTCGGCCTGGTCGCGGCGAGATCGCTGGGCCGGGCATTGACCATCCTCCCCGAGCCGGTTCGCGACGTGAGCCTGGTCGAGACCGGGTTGTATGCACACGCCCGCCATCCGATCTACGGCTCGGTCGTCCTGGTGACGCTGGGCGTTTCCCTTCTCCTCGCCAGCCGGGCCGGCACGGTGCTGAGTCTCGGGTTTGTCCTGTTCTTCTGGGCCAAGTCGACCTATGAGGAGCGTCAGCTCCGCATCGCCTATCCCGGGTATTCGTCGTACCGGAGACGGGTGCGCCGCCGAATGCTGCCCTACCTGTTCTGACCGCCGCAGCGATCGGGTCTTTCGACCCTTCAATATGAAGTCGGACCCGTGCTAGGTTTTCCCCATGGGAAGTGGCCGCGGCCCCCCCGCCTGGACCTGACATACCAGCACCCGTCAGGACAGGAGGAACGATCTAGATGGCCAAACGGTCGCGAGAGCATCGCCAGGAGATCCCCGGATACAACGAGGGTCGCCCCACGCGTCAGGAGCGGAAGAAGCAGCATCGGGCGGTACGGCATCACACCCACCAGATGCTGCACACGAGCGACGACCCGGACGGTGTCGTGGTCCCCGAGGTGAGGGGTATCGGGGACAATCACGAGCTTCCGCCCACCGAGCCATCCAACGGCAAACCACGCAGATTCAGGGTCTGGAAGACCAAGTTCTGGAAGCGACGCGACGACTATCACACCATGAAGTCGGAGCTGGACTCGAACTGGCCCGTCATCACCCCCAATCAGCTCGAGCAAGATCAGGTCTGACCCGGCGACCACGCCAACGTCAGGGGCCAGAGCACTAGCTACCCTCGCCCGCCACGTCGGCAGAGGATGACCTGTGAGATTGACAATCGTCGGCCCGGGAAGGGCGGGGGGCGCCATCGCCCTCGCCGCCACGCGATCGGGCCATGAGATCGCCGGCGTGCTGTCCCGCACCGGCGAGACGAGATACGGCCGATCGCTGAGCTGGGACGAGGATCTGCCCGACTCCGACCTGCTTCTCATCGCAGTGCGAGACGACGCGATCGAGGAGGTAGCGGCCCGTCTCGCACCTCATGTCTCGAGCCGATCGGTCTCGGTCGCGGCCCATCTCTCCGGTTTCACCCCGGTGACCGCCCTCCACGCCTTGGCTCGGGCCGGGGTGGCGACCGGCGGGTTCCATCCTCTGCAGACTCTTCCCGATCCGGAGCTCGGCGCCGTCGCCCTGAACGCTGCCTACGTCGGGATCGGCGGCGCTCCCGCGGCAGCTGAGTCCCTCTACCGCTTCGCTGTGTCCCTCGGGATGATCCCGTTCCCACTCGCCGACGAGTCACGGCCCGGGTATCACGCCGGGGCCGCGGCGGCGGCGAACTTCGTGATCACCGCCCTGGCGACCGCGGGTGACCTGATGCGAGCGGCGCGGGTGGATCCCGGAGTCACCCGCCCTCTGGTCGAGCGGGCCGTCTCGAACCTGTACGAGGCGGGACCCGGGGCACTGACCGGCCCCATCGCCCGCGGCGACGTCTCGACGGTGATCGGTCAGTTGGAGGCGGCTCGCCGGGTCTCCGAGGCGGTGGGGGACCAGTACCGACTGATGGCCGAGGCGACAGCCATCCTCGCCGGACGGAAAGACGACATCGCCCGGTGGAGCTGACCGAGACCTTCGCCGGTACCCGGGAGCGATACCGGGGGAGGGTCGGGCTTCTCCCCACGCTGGGCTTTCTCCACGAGGGCCATCTCGCCCTGATCGACCTGTTGCGCCAGCAATGCGACACCCTTGTCGTCTCTTTGTTCGTCAATCCGACCCAGTTCGACGACCAGAGCGACTTTGCCGCCTATCCGCGCGACACCGACAGAGACGCCAGGCTCGCCGAACAGCACTCGGCCGACATCCTGTTCGTCCCCGACCTGGAAGAGGTCTACCCGGTCGGCCAGACCACGATCGTCGACGTGGGCGGTGTCTCCCAGGAGATGGAAGGACGCTATCGCGCCGGCCATTTCACCGGAGTGGCCACGGTGGTGGCCAAGCTGTTCGCCGGTCTCCAGCCCGACGTCGCCATGTTCGGTCGCAAGGACGCCCAGCAGCTCGCGGTGCTGAAGGCGATGGTGCGCGACCTCCGTTTCCCGGTGTCGGTCATCGATGCGCCTCTGGTCCGCGAGCCCGACGGGCTCGCCCTCTCCAGTCGCAACGTCCGTCTCTCCCGTGACGATCGGGAGCGGGCGCTGGCCATCAGCCGAGGCCTGTTCCAGGCGGCAGAGCAGGTCGATGCCGGGGAGCGGCGCGGCGAACGTCTCGAGGCGACGGTGCGGCGATCGCTGAAGGGCCTGGAGGTCGACTACGCCACTCTTGCCTCGCAGGAGACGATGGTCCCCATCCCCGATCTGGACCAGCCAGCGGTGCTCGCCGTCGCCGCCCATGTCGGCGGCGTCCGCCTCATCGACAACATCACGTTCGACTGGCGGGAGGGAAGGCCGATTCCCGACCGTGGCCTGCTCCTCGGCGAGCCGAGCCGGCTCACTACCCTTCCCGAACCAGCCACCGAGTGAGATGACCGAGACGTCCGAGCACGGCCCAGACTCCCTCGTCGCCGGGCGCCGTGAGCATCATCAGGAGATCCTCGACTCCGGCGGCTATCCCCATCGTTACCAGCGCAGCCACCTGGCCGCCGACCTCCACGAGCAGTTCGCCGATCTGGGGCCGGGGGCCGAGACCGAGACCCGGGTGTCGGTGGCCGGCCGAGTCATGCTGCACCGTTCCTTCGGCAAACTCGAATTCGCCACCGTCCAGGACGGGTCGGGGGCCATCCAGCTCTTCGTCGACCGCGCCACCATCGGCGACGATCTCGCCGACGGGTTCACCAAGGTCGATCTCGGGGACTGGGTCGGCGCCACCGGCCTGGTGATGACCACCCGCAAAGGAGAGTTGAGCGTGAGGGTCGATGACTTCGTCGTCCTTCAGAAGAGCCTGCGCCCCCTGCCCGACAAGTGGCACGGCTTGGCCGACATCGAGCTGCGCAGCCGAAGACGGTATCTCGACCTCATGGTCAACGAGGAGGCGAGAAGGACCGCCATTTCGAGGATTGCCGTTGTCGGCGAGCTGCGTCGGCAGTTCGAGGCCAGAGGCTTCGTCGAGGTGGAGACCCCGGTGCTACTCACCCAGGCCACGGGGGCCAATGCCCGCCCGTTCACCACCAGGCACCATGCGCTCGACATGGAGATGTCCCTTCGCATCGCCACCGAGCTCCATCTCAAACGTCTGGTCGTCGGGGGTATGGAGCGGGTCTTCGAGATCGGGCGCATCTTTCGCAACGAGGGCATGGACTCCACTCACAACCCCGAGTTCACCATGCTCGAGGCCTACCAGGCCCTGGCCGACCACACCGACATGATGGATCTGGTCGAGCAGGTCTTCTCCGAGGTGACCCGGGCGGTGGTCGGTGGGACCACGTTCACCTATCAGGGCAAGAAGGTCGATCTCGCCACCCCGTTCCGGCGCGCCACCATGATCGATCTGGTCTCCGAGAGGCTGGGCCGGGCGGTTGGTCTCGACACGCCGACCTCCGAGCTGGGCGCACTCGCCGGGGCCGCCGGTGTCGAGGTCGAGGAGGGCTGGAGCCCCGCCCGGATCATCGCCGAGATCTACGAGGAGAAGGTCGAGCCCGAGATCTGGGATCCGGTCTTCGTCACCCACCAGCCGATCGAGATCTCACCTCTGGCTCGGCGCAATCGGGACGATCCCCGCCTGGCCGATCGCTTCGAGCTGGTCATCGCCGGGTCGGAGTATGCCAATGCGTTCAGCGAGCTGAACGACGCCGACGATCAGAGGGAACGGTTCGAGGCGCAGGCCGAGGCCCGGGCCGCAGGTGACGAGGAGGCCCATCCGGTCGACGAGGACTATCTGCTCGCGCTCGAGTACGGGCTTCCCCCCACCGGGGGCCTTGGGATCGGGGTGGACCGCCTCGTCATGCTGCTCACCGATCAGGCCCACATCCGGGAAGTCATCCTGTTCCCCACGCTCAGACCGGAGGCCTGAGCGTCCCTACATGCGGGCCGCGTCGACCCGGCCCAACAGGTAGGCCCCCAGGCTGTGCAGGATCTGCTTCGGCTCGCCGTCGGGCACGCCTTCGAGCGCGGCGGCGGCGACATCGAGGCGCCGAGTTGCCTCGGACAGGGCTCGGTCGACGTGACCGCCGGCTCGGACGATGTCGATCACCTCGCCGACCACCACGTCGGGGTAGGGACGGGCGGTTTCGAGCAGCTCCCGCACCCGCGAACCCTTCTCTCCGGCCAGTGCCTCCAGCACCGGCATGGTGAACTTCCCCTCCCGGATGTCGGAGCCGGCCGGCTTGCCGATGGTCTCCTCGTCTGCCACCAGGTCGAGGGCGTCGTCGGCGATCTGGAACACCATTCCCAGCTCCCAGGCCCATAGCGACAAGGCCTCGACCACGTCGTCATCGGCGTCGGCCGCCATCGCCCCGAGCCGGGCCGAAGTGCGGATCAGTGACGCGGTCTTCCCCGCGATCACCTGCTCGTACTCGGCCACTCCGTGATCTAGGTCGAAGTCGAGCTGCAGCTCGCGGGTCTGGCCTTCGACCAGCTCGGCGTAGGTGGCGGCGAGCAGCCGGACCGATTCCTGGCTGAGATGGGTGGCGGCGACCTCCGAGGCGCGGGCCATCAGGAAGTCACCGGCGAGGATGGCGACGGTGTTGCTCCAGTTGGCGTTGACCGATGCCGCGCCCCGTCTCATGTCGGCCTCGTCGATCACATCGTCGTGATAGAGAGACCCGACATGGATCAGCTCGACCGAGACCCCGGCCTCGACCGGGCGATGATCACGCCCGGCTCCGAACTCGGCGGCAAGCAGGGCGAGCAGGGGACGGAACCTCTTGCCACCGGCGAGGAGGAGGTGCTGGGCGATCTTGGTGAGATAGGGATCGTCGGCCGCCGCCGCGTCCAACAACCGCTCCTCGACCCGGGCCAGCGAGTCCCAGACACCGGGGATGCGAATGAGACTTTGGAGGTCGTCCATCCGTGACGATGGTATTACGTGCGAGCGCCTCGGAGCCAAGCCCGGAGGTCAAAGGCAACCCGGTGGTAAACTCGCCAATGTCAGGCTAGGGAGTCAGCAGTGTTTGAGCGCTTCACAGATCGTGCCCGCCGGGTGGTAGTCCTGGCTCAGGAAGAGGCGCGCCTCCTGAATCACAACTACATCGGCACCGAGCACATCCTTCTCGGCCTGTTGAACGAGGGCGAGGGCATCGCGGCCCAGGCCCTGGAGAGTCTCGACATCGACCTCGCCTCGGTTCGCGAAGAGGTGGTCAAGATCATCGGACAGGGCCAGCAGTCACCCTCCGGGCACATCCCCTTCACCCCGAGGGCGAAGAAGGTCCTCGAGCTCAGTCTTCGCGAGGCGCTCCAACTCGGGCACAACTACATAGGCACCGAGCACATCCTGCTCGGTCTGATCCGGGAAGGTGAGGGTGTCGCCGCCCAGGTGCTGCAACAACTGGGCGCCGAGCTGCAGAAGGTGCGCCAGACCGTCATCCAGCTCCTCTCCGGGCCGGGCGGGGGCGAACAGCAGTCGTCAGAGCCGAGCAGTGCTGGGAGCCGCGAGTCCTCGGCGGGAGGGTCCACCGTCCTCGACCAGTTCGGGCGGAACTACACCCAGTTGGCCCGGGAGCGGAAGCTCGACCCGGTCATCGGCCGGCTCCGGGAGATCGAGCGGGTCATGCAGATCCTCTCCCGTCGCACCAAGAACAACCCGGTCCTCATCGGGGAGCCAGGTGTGGGCAAGACGGCCATCGTCGAGGGCCTCGCCCAGCGAATCGTTGCCAAAGACGTCCCGGACAACCTCCAGGGCAAGAACCTCTACTCGCTCGACCTCGGTGCCCTCGTTGCCGGCTCCCGCTACCGCGGCGACTTCGAAGAGCGACTGAAGAAGGTGCTGAAAGAGATCAAGAGCCGGGGCGACATCATCCTGTTCATCGACGAGATCCACACCCTGGTCGGCGCCGGGGCCGCGGAGGGTGCGATCGACGCTGCTTCCATCCTCAAGCCGATGCTGGCTCGCGGCGAGTTGCAGACGGTCGGCGCCACCACCCTCGAGGAGTACCGCAAGTACCTGGAGAAGGACTCTGCGCTGGAGCGCCGCTTCCAGCCGATCCAGGTGGACGAGCCGTCCGTGACCGAGACGATCCAGATCCTGATGGGTCTCAAAGACCGATACGAGGCACACCACTCGGTGCGTTTCACCGATCAGGCCATCGTCTCCGCCGCCAATCTGGCCGACCGCTATCTCTCCGATCGATTCCTCCCCGACAAGGCGATCGACCTCATCGACGAGGCCGGCAGCCGGCAACGGATCCACCGGACCAGCGATGTCCCCGAGATCACCGCCATCGATCAGAAGCTCTCCGGCGTTCGCCAGGACAAGCAGGACGCGGTCGCTCACGAGAACTACGAGCGGGCCGCCAACCTCCGCGACGAGGAGCGAGGTCTGCTCAGCGATCGTGCGGTCAAGGAGGCCAGCGAAGGCGAGGTCGGATGGGTCATCGACGAGGAGGAGATCGCCGAGGTGCTGGCCCAGTGGACCGGGATCCCCGTCCACCGCCTCACCGAGGAGGAGACCTCCCGGCTGGTCCACATGGAAGATGAGATGCACAAGCGCATCATCGGCCAGCACGATGCGATCATGGCCGTGTCCAAGGCGATCCGGCGCACCCGGGCCGGGCTCAAGGATCCTCGTCGCCCCTCCGGGTCGTTCATCTTCCTCGGCCCGTCCGGCGTCGGCTAGACCGAGACCGCCAAGGCCCTGGCCCAATTCCTCTTCGGTCAGGAGGATGCGCTGATCCAGCTCGACATGTCCGAGTACATGGAGAAACACACGGTCAGCCGTCTGGTCGGGTCTCCTCCGGGATACGTCGGCTATGACGAGGGAGGCCAGCTGACCGAGGCGGTCCGGCGCAAGCCGTTCTCCGTGGTGTTGTTCGACGAGATCGAAAAGGCCCACCCCGACGTGTTCAACACCCTCCTCCAGATCCTCGAGGAAGGCCGGCTCACCGATGCCCAGGGGCGAACGGTCGACTTCAAGAACACCGTCATCATCATGACCTCCAACTTGGGCACCCGGGACATGCACAAGAAGGCCGTCGGCTTCCATGCCGAAGACGAGGAGATGAACTACGAGCACATGAAGGAGCGGGTCACCGAGGAGCTCAAGAAGAGCTTCCGGCCCGAGTTCATCAACAGGCTCGACGAGATCATCGTCTTCCACGAGCTGACCATGGTCGAGCTCAAGCAGATCGTCGACCTGATGCTCGACCGGGTCCGGGAGCAACTCGACGCACAGCATCTCGACCTGGTGCTCACCGACGATGCCAAGGAGTTCCTGGGGACACGCGGCTACGACCCCGAGCTGGGGGCCCGGCCGCTGCGCCGTGCTATCCAGCGACTGCTCGAGGATCCGCTGAGCGAGCGTGTCCTGCTCGGCGAGTTCAAGGCGGGGATCACGATCCTGGTCGGTCTCGACACCGAGAATCAGGAGCTCACCTTCGAGTCGGTGGCCACGCCCGACCGCTCGGCGGCGCCTCAACCGGAGATGGCTGCGCAGGACTGAACGCCTAAAGCCGGCGCCCGTTTTGCCGATTATTCATGGGCAGATTCGTATGCCCATACTCGCACTTCTCCTTGCCATCTCGACCGCGGTTTCCGCACTTGCCACCCCCGAGTACGTCGCTGCGGGGGACGCGGCATACACCCTCGACCTCGAGGTCGACGGCTACGTCAACGGGCGGATGCCCAGCGACAGGTTGATGACGTTCGACGGCTGCACCCTGGAGCGGGACGCGGCGTACATGTACGCCCTGCTCATCGAGGCCGCCTCACGTGATGGGGTGAACCTCGGCTTCGAAGACTGCTACCGGTCCTACAACACCCAGAAGTCGACCTACGACCAACGCTGCCCCATCGTGGAGACACCTGTGTTCGGGCCCGACCCCCTGACCGGAGGGTTGGTGCAGACCGGGTCACACTCGGAGAGAGTCTGCTCCGGCCCTCCCATCGCCAAGGCAGGTCAGTCAAACCACGGGTGGGGACGGGCCGTGGACTTCACCGACGGGAGAGGCATCCTCAACTGCACCGACGCGTCTTTCCGTTGGATGCAGGGCAACGCCCACCGATTCGGGTGGGTTCACCCCGAGTGGGCTCAATGTGGGAAGAGCACCCAGGAGCCGTGGCACTGGGAGTACGCAGGCGTCACCGACCCCCTACTGGTCGGCCAGGGCCAGCTGAATCCCGACCTGATCAAGTTGATCCAGTAGGGCTCCGCCCCAGCCGCCCCGGGAGGCGGGACACGCCCCCGATGACCACTGCGATGATGGGCAGGCTGAGGACGAGGCCGTTGAGACCCTGCTCGTCGGCGATGCCGATGGCGGCGAGAAGCCCGAGACCGGCACAGACACCGACCACCGCCAGCACCGGCCGCCACCATGCCGGCGCCGGCCGGGTGTCCTCCGCCGGGCTTTCGAAACGTCCGAACACGGCCACCATCCCGATGGTCACCATCCCGACCACGAGGAACCAGAGAGGCCTGCTCAGCCACCATTCGGGGGTGAGCGGCTCGATCCCGAGCCCGAAGCCGCCGGCAGCAAGAGAGATTCCTATGACGAAGACCATGGCGGTCAGGTGCCAGAGATAGAGCGTCATGATCCTGGCGCTGACCCCGACCACGATGGTCCAGGCGAGACGTCGCTGCATCAGCGCTCGCAACGGGCCCTCCACCAGCAGGGCGAGACCCGACTGGAACATGCCGAGAAACGCCAGGGTGACCCGAGGCGGATAGGAATTGGTGATCTCGGTCGTGTCCAGCCCGACCATGGCGACGGGGTAGGGGCCGAGACCGACCAGAAGCAGCGTCCCGGCCAGGCCGGTTGCGGCCATCATCGCTCGTTTCCAGCTCTCGTCGACGGTGCCATCGAGCCAGGCGTAGCCGACCTGATGCACGGTCCCCCATACGAAGATGTAGTTGAGGAAGCCAACCGGCACCAGGCCGACCGATATCGATAGCCAGTCGCAGAGCCCGGAGAGGGCGAGCCCGGCCCCGATCGACCACCAACCTGCCCTCTCCCAGATCCACAGCCCCAATGGGGCGATGGTGACGATCACGACGTAGGCCGCCAGGAACCAGGTCGGGACCAACGCCACCTGTGAGGCGAGCTGGAGCACTTCCCACTCGAGACCCAGCCTGAGCCCGATCCAGCCACCCGCGGTCCAGAAGACCAGCAGCGGGACCACCGGGAGGGCGAGGCGGCGCAGCCGGCTGCGCAGCCAGCTGCCGTAGCTCTCCCGGCGCCGGCGCGCCGAGCGCCAGGACAGGCCATTGGCATAGCCCCCGACCAGGAAGAAGACCGGCATCACCTGCAACACCCAGGTGAGCGGATGGGTCCAGTCGGCGAGCACCAGAAGGTGCCCCGCAACCAGCTCGCCGTCATCGACGGTGACCGCGGCCATCAGCCAGTGCCCGAACACGACAACCAGGATCGATGCGACCCGGAGCAGATCGGCCATCCGGTTTCGCTCCGGGGGTGTGTTCTCGGCGATGCGTTGGATCGACGCCACGAAACCCATGCCGGGCATTCTCGCTCTAAGTTCAGCCGAACGATGGAACGCTTCAGATGAACCGGCCGATCCGATCGCTCCTGATCGTGGGCGGCGCCTACGTCGCCGCCCAGATGATGGCTGACATAGCCAGCCTCCGCGTCATCTCCATCGCCGGCCATGCGGTCGACGCCGGGACCCTGATCTACCCTTTCACCTTCACACTGCGCGACCTGGTCCACAAGATCTCGGGCAAGACCGCGGCTCGGACGGTGATCGTGCTCGCAGCAGGCGTCAACGTGCTGATGGCCGGCTTCTTCTGGCTGGTCGCACGACTCCCCCCCGACCCGTTCACGGGGCCCCAACCCGATTTCGGCGCCGTCCTCTCCCCGGTTTGGGGGATCGTGCTGGCCTCGATCGCGGCCGAGGTCCTCTCCGAGCTCATCGACACCGAGGCCTATCAGCGCTGGGAGAACCGGTTCGGCCGACGGCACCAGTGGGGTCGGGTCCTGGCCAGCAACGCGGTTGCGATCCCGGTCGACTCGGCGGTCTTCGTCGGACTGGCCACGCTGCTCGGGATCTTCCCTTCCGAGGTTGCCTGGTCGATCTTCTGGGTCAACGTGGTGTTGAAAGGCCTGGTCACACTGATCTCGATTCCGTGGATCTACTGGGTGCGTCCCGAGCCGGTTGCGGCGACCTAGCCACGATTTGGCCGTTAATGTCCTATCGGCAGGGTTTCCCTGCCACTTCCAGAAATACGGAGGAAAAACAGCGTGAAACGCTATCTGCGGTATCTCGCCCTCATCACCGTCCTGGCACTGGTCCTCGCGGCCTGTGGCGACGGCGAGGGAGGAGACACCACCACAACGGCGGGCGAGGAGCCAACCACGACCGCCGGCGAAGAGCCCACGACCACGGCCGCCGAGGCGACCACCACGACCGCCGGCGAGGAGCCGTCGGGTGAGGCGGTCCTGGCCTGTCAAGTGACCGACACTGGCGGCATCGACGACAAGTCGTTCAACCAGACCGCCTTCAAGGGCATCACCGACGCCATCGACGCCGGTATCGCCGACCCGGAGTCGGACTACCTCGAGTCCCAGGCGGAGACCGACTATGCGCCGAACATCCAATCCTGGCTCGACGCGGGCTGTGACCTGATCATCACGGTCGGGTTCCTGCTCGGCACTGCGACCCAGGAGGCTGCCGAAGCCAACCCGGACCAGGCGTTCGAGATCATCGACTTCGCCTATGACCCGGAGATCCCCAACGTGCGTGGAGCCGTCTTCGGCACCACCGATGCCGCTTTCCTCGCCGGGTACCTCGCTGCCGGGGTTTCCCAGACCGGGGTGGTCGCCACCTATGGCGGGATCCAGATCCCCTGCGGCGTGACCTGCTTCATGGACGGCTTCGTCTATGGAGTCCGCTACTACAACCAGGAGAAGGGCACCGACGTCCAGGTCCTCGGTTGGGACCCCGAGGATCAGACCGGCTCGTTCACCGGTGACTTCGAGAACGCCGACAACGGGCGCAACCTCACCCAGTCCTTCGTCGACGAAGGCGCCGACGTCATCCTGCCTGTGGCAGGTCCTGTTGGTGTGGGCTCGGCCGCCCTCGCCCAGGAGTTGGGCAACGTGTGGGTCATCGGCGTGGACGCCGACTGGTTCGTGACCTTGCCCGAGTACAGCGATGTGATCCTCACCTCCGTGCTCAAGGGCCTCGACGTGGCCGTGTTCGACACGATCCAGGATGTCGCCGAGGGCACCTTCGAAGGAGGGACCCGTCTCTACACCATCGCCGAAGACGGCGTGGGCATCGGCCCGATCAACGAGGCGGTCGACGCCGAGTTGGCTGCCGAGGTCGAGGCGATCCGCGAGGGCCTGGTCGACGGCAGCATCGTCGCCGCCGACATGGCCGAGGGCGGTTGATCCGACTGGGATCTGATCGAGAAAGAGCCCCCGCCCGGCGGGGGCTCTTTCGTGGGGGTGGCCAGGTCGGGCCTGTGTAAGCTCGCGCCCGGCTCCCGGATCGAAGGGGTTACGTGAGGCTGGAGTTGAAGAATGTCACCAAGCGCTTCCCTGGCGTGGTGGCCAACGACTCGGTCGACCTCACTGTCAACTCCGGTGAGATCGTCGGTCTGCTCGGGGAGAACGGGGCGGGCAAGACCACCCTGATGAACATCCTCTACGGCCTGTACGACGCCGACGAGGGGGAGGTGCTGATCGACGGCAAGCAGGTGCGGTTCGATGGACCCGGCGACGCGATCGCGGCCGGGATCGGGATGGTGCACCAGCACTTCATGCTGGTCCCGGTATTCGACGTCACAGAGAACGTGGTGCTCGGCGTCGAGCCGACCCGCGGCCCGTTCGGTCACATCGACATCGACGAGGCGAGGGACGAGGTGAGGGAGATCTCGTCCAAGTACGGGCTCGCCGTCGATCCCGAGGCGATCGTCGAAGATCTGCCGGTAGGCGTCCAGCAACGCATCGAGATAATCAAGGTCCTCTTCCGAGAGGCGGAGATAATCGTCTTCGACGAGCCCACCTCGGTGCTCACCCCCCAGGAGGTCGAGGACTTCTTCGGGATCGTCCGCGGCCTCAAGGAGGCGGGCAAGGGGATCATCTTCATCACCCACAAGCTGGGCGAGATGCTGGAGATCGCCGATCGGATCGCGGTGTTGCGCCGGGGGAAGATCGTCGGGGAGGCCGAGCCGGGCTCCGCCACCAAGGAAGACCTAGCCGAGCTCATGGTGGGTCGGCCCGTCGATCTGGTCGTGGACAAGTCGCCCGCCCAGCCCAAGGAAGTCGTCCTCTCGGTGAAGAACCTGGTGGTCCAGGATGAGCGTCTTCACAACGCGGTCAACGACGTCAGCTTCGAGGTCCGTTCCGGGGAGATAGTCGGGATCGCCGGTGTCCAGGGAAACGGGCAGACCGAGCTGGTCGAAGCGATCACCGGGCTGATCCTTCCCCTGGCCGGTTCGGTGACCATCGGAGACGAGGACATCACACTCGCCTCACCGAGGAGACTGCACCAGCTCGATGTGGCCCATGTCCCTGAGGACCGGCAGAGGGACGGGCTCGTCCTCTCCTTCGACCTGGTGGAAAACCTCGTCCTCGACTCTTACTACGCCAAGCCCTACAGCAGGGGTATCCGGATGGCCTGGGATGAGGCACGGCGTCATGCCGAGGAGTTGATCGACCAGTACGACATTCGAACCCCCTCGGCCCAGCTGACCGCCAGCTCGCTCTCCGGCGGCAACCAGCAGAAGCTGATCGTGGCCCGGGAGTTCGC
>DASUSU010000041.1:0-10925 GCA_036374915.1 Acidimicrobiia bacterium
GGCGGCGGCGGGCCGGGAGTGGGCCCGGTAGGGGCGAAGTCCCACCTCGCTCCCTTCCTGCCCAATCACCCGATGTCGAGGCGGGCAGGCCCGGCCAGCGGGGTCGGACCGATCTCCGGGGCCCCCTTCGGCTCGGCGGGAATCCTCCCGATCCCCTACGCCTACCTGTATCTCATGGGCGCCGAGGGTCTTCGGGCGGCGAGCAAGGTGGCCATTCTCTCCGCCAACTATCTGGCCCGGCGGCTCGACCCCTACTTCCCGGTGCTCTATCAAGGGAGCCGGGGCCGGGTCGCCCACGAATGCGTCGTCGACCTGAGACCGATGACCCGGGCCAGCGGGGTCACCGCCGAGGATGTCGCCAAGCGTCTCGCCGACTACGGGTTCCACGCCCCGACCCTGTCCTTCCCGGTCCCGGGGACCCTGATGATCGAGCCCACCGAGTCGGAGAGCCTCGAAGAGCTCGACCGGTTCGCCGAGGCGATGCTGGCGATCCATGAGGAGGCGGCCCGGGTCGAGTCCGGAGAGTGGAGCGCCGAGGACAACCCGCTGCGCAACGCCCCGCACTCGGCGGAGCAGGTCACGTCGGACCACTGGGATCATCCCTACTCGCGGCAGACCGCCGCCTTCCCGGTGGAGTCCTTGCGGAGCGACAAGTACTGGCCGCCGGTGTCGAGGGTGGACGGCCCCGGAGGAGACCGCAATCTGGTCTGTGCCTGCCCTCCCCTGGACGCATACTCGTGAATGAGCTTGACAATCGGTGCTCAAATGGGATCTTGATGGATGGCGGGGGCGGGTAGGACGCAGATATGACGGTGTCAAGGTGAAGTTCACCGGTCAGGTGAGGATTCCGGAGGTCGACCACCCCGGGGTCCCGGCGACGATCGTGGTCGAAGGGGATCAAACCGAGGTCTTCCTCGAAGGGGAGTCCCTGGGTCGATGGTCCCTGTTCGACGTTCACGCCTCGCGTCTCGTCTCCAGCGCCTTCTCCCTCGCCCTCGCCGACGAGGAGATCACGTTCATCGCAGACGAGCCGGTCGACTTCGCCTACAAGGGCGTCGACCACATGGCGGAGGTCTGGGCCCGGTTCAAGTCGATGAGCCTCCCCCGCCGCCTGGTGGCAGTGGGGAGGTCGCGTCGAGGCACGGTCCCCTCTCGCATCGAGGATCTCCGCGAGGCGATGTTGTACAACCTGGAGTCGGTCGGGCGCCCCGCCGCTCGCCTCGCCCCGATCGAGAGCACGGTGCGGCCAGCCCCGGAAACGACTTCATGGACCAAGAGAATCGACGCCTATTCCAACGTCCCCGAGCCCCTGGAGGTCGAGGATGACCTCGCACCGCGCCAGGACAGGGACATCGTCGCTCCTGTGGTCGAGATCGTCTCGGCCGACGACAGGATCGCCGCGGTCTTCGAGCCGGCACCGAGCGGAGGGGAGCCGGTGGACAGGGCATCCGGGGTCGAGCCGATCGCCGGGGCAGCTCCTTCGCCGGCGACAGCCAGGCTGCGTCCCGGGCCCGGGTTGATCCCACGTCGGGTGGACCCGGCCCCGTCGGCGGAGGCGGATCAGGGCACGGGAGCTCACCTGGCGCGGCCGCCGCTGTCCGACTCGCCCTGGGACGAGCCGCCGCCCGACGCCGAGCCGCCCCAGGACGACATGCCGTCGGACGGGAGCGAGGAGTACTACGAGGAGACCACGGTCGCCGATCCGGTCCCCGAGCCTGCCGAGGTGGTCGAGCCTGCCGTCGAGGTGGCGCCGGATGCGGTGGTCGAGCCTGCTGCGGTGGTCGAGCCTGCTGCGGTGGTCGAGCCGACCCCGACCGAGGAGGCGCCGACCGAAGACTCGGTCGAGGAGGAAGAGACGGTGGAGGTCCCGGCCCTCTCCGCCGAGGTGGAGTCTCCCGCCGCGACGGTCGAGACCCCCCGCCGCGACGAGGGAGGCCGGCACGAAGTCGTGGTCGACCTCGGCCATCTCGAGGACGAGGGGGAGGAGGTCTCCGAGGAGCCCGTCCCGTCTGAGGAACCGAGGGACGGGGAACCGGTCAGGACCCCGGTCTTGGCCGGAGCCGCGATCCCGGCTGCGGAGCGGAGCGGTCTGCTCGGCGCGGTCCGATCGGCCTTCGCCAGGAATCGAGCGTCACATGTCCACGAGTTCGTCGAGGCGCCTGGCGGGATCGGCATCGTCCGGCAGATCTGCGCCGAGTGCGGCTACATCTCGATCGGCGTCACCGACTGAGATCGGTCCGTCGTTCCCTGCACCGCGCCCGGCCCGCGATTCGGTGCGAGATTCAGTTCAACCCGAGCCGGTCTTGAGCACCATCACCACCACTGCGACGATGAGGAGCCCCGCCGTCACCGTTCCCCAGATCGCAGCCTTCTTCCCTTCGGACGCCGCCGCCGGATAGTCGCCCGACTCGAGCGCAGCGATGATCCGGGCCGAGCCGGGACGGTGGGCGAACAGCGCGATCAGGGCGGTGGCGACGGAAACCCCGAGACCTACCGAGACGAAAGTGTCGCTCCAGTCGTAGAGATCGCCGGCGACGACCAGCCCGGCTCCGGTGAGCACCGTGAGCACACCCGCCGGGTTGAAGTACTTGACCCCGGCCTCGGCGGCCGTCCGGGCCCAACCAAGCGCGGCCTCTCCGCCGCTTCGGGCCATGCGCGGCGCCACGAACCCGCTGAACAACCCGCCGCCGATCCAGGCCGCGGCGGAGAGGATGTGCAGGATCAGGAGGAACTCGTTCATCGGATGAGGCGGCAACGTAGCACGAGCCGGTCTCGCCCCGGGTAGCCTCGCCAGGTGACGCCCGTGATTCGACCGGTGATCCTCTCCGGGGGCGCTGGCACCCGTCTCTGGCCCCTGTCCACCAGGGAGAGCCCCAAGCAGTTCCTCGGTCTGCTCGAAGAGCCGCTGTTCGAGGCGACCCTTCGCCGGATGCGAGGAATCCCCGGAGCAGGGCCGATGATCGTCGTCACCGGCGCCGAGCACGTGCCGGCCGTGGATCGGGCGATTGCCGCCACGGACGCCGAGGTGACCGCGGTCCTCGTCGAGCCATCGGGCAGGAACACCGCCCCCGCCGTCGTCGCCGCCGCCCTCGTCTCCAACCCGGGGGAAGTGCTCCTCGTCCTTCCCTCCGACCATCTCATCGCCGACGATTCCGTCTTTGCCGGAGCGGTGACCGCGGCGGTGGAGCTTGCGTCCAACGGCGATCTGGTCACTTTCGGCGTCGATCCCACCCGGGCCGAGACCGGATACGGGTATATCGAGAAGGGCGCCGCCATCGAAGGCGGGTTCCGGGTCGCCCGGTTCAAGGAGAAGCCCGACGTCGAGGAAGCGGAGCGTCTCTTCGCCCAGGGCGGCCATCTCTGGAACTCGGGCATGTTCGTCTTCACCGTGGGCCGCATCCTCGAGGAGGCCCGGCGGCACGTCCCCGAAGTGGTCGAAGGAGTGGCCGAGGCCCTGCCCGCCCAACGCAGCGGGAGGATCCGGCTCGGCGACAGGTTCTCCGAAGTGGCCGCGATCTCGGTCGATCATGCAGTCATGGAGAAGACGGAGCATGCCGTCGTCGTCCCCCTCGACGCCGGTTGGAGCGACATCGGCTCCTGGCACGCAGTGTGGGCGCTGAGCAGGCAGGACGATGCGGGAAACGTCCTCAGCGGCGACGTGGTGGCGCTCGACGTGACCGGGTCCTACGTCCGCTCCGGGTCGAGGACGATCGCCATCGCCGGGGTCGATGACCTGGTGGTCGTGGAGACACCCGAGGTGGTGCTGATCGTGCCCAGGGAGAAGGCCCAGCTGGTCAGGGACCTGGCCGCCCGGGCGAGATCGGGGCCGCGCCCCGATTGAGCCTTCATCGGCACGATTTCATACCATCGCCGATCATGAAGCGTGTGCTCGCCGTGTGCATCGGGGCGCTGCTCGTCTCTTCCTGCCTGCGTCCCGCTCCCGAGGCCGGTGGTGAGGAGCTCTATCTCGAGCTCTGCTCGAACTGCCATGGCGCCCAACTCCAAGGCGGCCTCGGGCCGGCACTGGGGCCGGGGTCGAACTCCGCAGACCAGCCCGACGAGTTCCTCCGGGTGACCATCACCGACGGGCGCGGTCGGATGCCTTCGTTCTCCTCGACCCTGAGCGAGTCCCAGGTGGACCGGCTCATCTCGTACCTGCGTCAGGAGCAAACCGGGTGAGCGCACTGCTCGAAGCCCTCGAGCTCCATCCGATCCGGATACCGATGCGGCACCGATTCCGCAGGGTGGATCATCGGGAGGCAGTCCTGATCCGGGGACAGTCGGGTTGGGGTGAGTTCTCCCCTTTCCCCGACTATCCCCCGAATGTGACCACGCGATGGCTGGCATCGGCCCTGGAGGCGGCGTGCAGCAGCCTTCCCTCACCTGGCCGGTCGTCGATCCCGGTGAACGTGACCGTGCCGGCGGTGTCTCCCGAGGTCGCGACGAGGCTGGTCCTCGAGTCGGGTGCCTCCACGGCGAAGGTCAAGGTGGGCGAGCCGGGTCAGACCGCGGAGGAGGAAGAGGAGCGACTCGCCGCGGTGAGGTCGGCGATCGGCCCGCAGGGCAAGATCCGGATCGACGCGAATGCCGCCTGGGACCTCGAGACGGCGACCGCGCGGCTCGCCTCCTACGCTCGGTTCGAGCTCGAGTACGTCGAGCAGCCGGTCAGGACTCTGGAGGAGATGGTCGAGCTGAAGCGGCGGACCGACGTCCTCCTGGCCGCCGACGAGCTGGTCCGGCTCCGTCCCGATCCTGTCGAGGTCGCAGAGATGGGCGCCGCCGACATCCTCGTCGTCAAGGTCCAGCCGCTGGGAGGCGTGGCCAGGACCCTCGACATCGCGGCCCGCGCCGGGATCCCGGTGGTGGTCTCGTCGGCGCTGGAGACTTCGGTCGGCATCTACTCGGGCCTGCTCGTCGCCTCCCTCCTCCCCGAGCTTCCCTACGCATGCGGGCTGGGCACGGTGGCGCTGATCGAGGGGGACCCCACCCGATCGCCGTTGGTGTCGATGACCGGCGAGCTGGAAGTGCGGCGTCCCGAGCCCGATCCCGAGCTGTTGGAGCGATGGCGCCCGGACCGCGACCGGTCGGCCGAGATGCTGCGTAAGGTCCGTTCCGCCGCCCGTGTCCTGACCTGATCACCCCACCATCACTCCGATGTCACAGCCCAACCCCAGCACCGCTCAGGCCCGCGCCATCGCCGACGAGCTGAATCGTCACGGTGTCGACTACGTAGTGATCTCACCGGGCTCGCGCTCGGGTGCACTGGCCATCGCCTTCGAGGAGCATCCCGGGATCACGACCAGGGTTGTCCTCGATGAGCGCTCCGCCGCGTTCCATGCCCTGGGTCGCTCCCGGGCCGGCGGCGCACCCGCGGTCGCCCTCGCCACCTCGGGCACCGCCCTGGCCAACCATCTCCCCGCGGTGGTGGAGGCCGACCTGTCCCTGGTCCCGCTGTTGTCGATCTCCGCAGACCGGCCTCCCGACATGCTCCATGTCGGGGCGAACCAGACCATCGATCAGGTCGGCATCTTCGGGGGCAAGACCCGCTGGTCGTGCACCATCCCTCCCGCCGAGGCCGGTCTCGATCTGAACGACTACTGGCGGACCACGGTTTCCCAGGCGGTGGCCCGGGCCCTCGGCCACGGCGGCAGACCCGGCCCGGTCCATCTCAACGTGGCGTTCCGCGAGCCCACGGTCCCGGTCGGCGACGACGGTCGGAGCCGGGCAGACCCCTATCCGTTCCCGATCGAGGGACGGCCGGCGGCCGCTCCCTGGCAGCAGCACGACCGGGCCCGCCCCGGTGCCGGGCAGGTGCCCCTCGCTCCCGGCTACGGCCTCTTGCTGGTCGGCGAGGGCGATTTCGACCCGACCGAGCTTGGAGACGCCGCGGCCCGGCTCCGCTGGCCGGTGCTGACGACGGCGGCCTCCGGGCTCCGCGGCCTCGACACCGTCACCAGCTATCACCACCTCCTGGTGTCGGGCGTCCCCCCGGCCCTTCGCCCCGAGATCGTGGTCACGGTGGGGCGGGTCGGCCCGAGCGATCGAGTCGGTTCGCTCACTTCGCTGCCTGTCCCCCAAGTGCAGATCGACCGGTGGGGGGTGTGGAACGACCCTCGTCGTCACTCGAGTCACATGATCGCGGCCGATCCCGTCGCCACGCTCGACACGATCGACCCGGCCGGGGACAGCCGCCTTCGCGACGCCTGGCTCGCGGCCGACGTCACCATGCGGTCCGCCCTCGACGACCGCCTCGCCGGGGAACAGTGGGCCACCGGGCCGGCGGTGGCGAGGGCCTTGAGCGCGATCGACCATGACCTGTTGGTGGCGGCGTCTTCGATGCCGATCAGGGACGTCGATGCCCACTTCCTGGGGAGCGCGAGGGTCATCGCCAATCGAGGCGCATCCGGCATCGATGGCTTCGTCTCGACCGCCCTGGGTGCCGCGTCGATCGGGCCGCGCACTGTTGCCCTATCCGGTGACCTGTCGTGGCTTCACGACGTGGGCGGCTTGGTCGTCGACGAAATCGGCAGTGTGGTGTTCGTCGTCATCGACAACGGGGGAGGGGGATTGTTCGACCTGCTGCCCCAGGCCGAGCATGCACCATGGTTCGAGCGGCTCTTTGTCGCCCCCCACCGGGTCGACCTGTCGCGTCTCGGCTCCGCCTACGGCGTGCCGGTCTCGGAGGTCGGAAGCGAGGAAGGCTTGCGATCGTCGCTCCCGGCCGCGCTCGCGGCGGGAGGCGCCCACGTCCTCGTGGTCCAGGTGGAGCGGGAGTCCGACCTCAAGACCCGTCGGGCGCTCGACGACACCGCCCGGGCCGTCTGCGCCGGGCTCAGCTGAGACCCAACGCTCCGAGCATCGGGCGCAGCTTGATCCGGGTCTCTTCGAACTCGAGTGTCGGATCCGAGCCGTCGACGATGCCCGCCCCGGTGTAGAGGGTTGCCCGGTCTCCCCGGATCGTCCCGCAGCGAAGTGCGATGGCGAACTCGCCGTCGCCCGACCGGTCGAGCCAGCCCACCGGTCCGGCATAGCGGCCACGATCATGGCTCTCCAGCTCCCGGATCAGCTCCAGGGCGGTCTTGGTGGGAGTCCCGGCCACGGCGGCAGTCGGGTGCAGGGCAGAGAGGAGATCGGGCAGCTCGGTGCCGGGATGGGTGTCGCCCTCGAATGTGGTCGAGAGGTGCTGGATGTCCCCATAGGTGACCACCGTGCTCTCGGACCGATCGAGACGGGAGCAGAAAGGGGCGAGGGCGTCGTCCACCGAGTCGGCGGCAAGGGCATGCTCCCGGGTCATCTTGACCGTGTCGAAGGAGTGGGCGCCGGCCGGATCCCCGAGATCGGCCGAGCCGGCCAGGGAGATGGAGCGGGCCCTTCCGTTGGCCAGCGCGATCAGGAGCTCTGGGCTGGAGCCGACGAACCCGTCGACCAGGAAGGTGTGGGATCCCGGCTCGGTGCCCGCCAGGTTGGCCAGCACCCGGTGGATCGGGATGTCGGCCCCGAACCGGGCTTCCAGCCTTCGGGAGAGCACGACCTTCTCCACCTCACGTCCCCGAATCGCGCCGAGGGCATCTTCGACCAGCGAGGTCCAGCCCTCCAGCCCGCTCTCGCCCAGTTTTCCTCGAGGCATATCCGCAGGCGGCCGGGGCCGGGGGAGCTCCTGCTCGGTCCCGATCAGGAATTCGGTGCCGTCGCGGTCGATCCTGAGCAGGACCGAGGGGACGACCACGACGGAGCCGGTCTCGTTCTCGTCGAAGGTGAAGCTGGCCAGGGCCAGCGGAGCCGACGTGGAGCGAAGCCGGCGCAAGGCCCGGTCGAAGCGGTCGGCACCGGAGCCCGGGTCGATGCGCAACGACTCACCCCAGCCGAGCAGGGCCATGTCGGTGCGGATCCAGGCCGAGTCCGGGGCCCGGGAGAGCGCATCTCGCAGATGTGAGGCGAAATCCTCAGCTGTCATTCCAGGTGCAGGCTAGGACCGGCAGGTCGGCTTCGATGCCGGCGAGCTCGTATGCCACCCGTTCCAGCTGCGCCGGATCGCCCGAGGTGGCCAGGCGGAGGCTCCCCCCGCCGATGTGGGCCGAGGCGATACGCGCCACCTGGCGCGCCACCGCCGGCGCAGGGTCGATGATGGTGAGCGCCGGCCCGGCGACCTCCTCGATGAGAGGCACCAGATACCCGAAATGGGTGCAGCCCAGGACCAGGGTGTCGGCGCCCTCGTCCAGGATCGGGGCCAGGCACCTCTCCACCTCACCGCGCGCTTCCGGCCCGTCGATCGATGAAGCCTCGACCAGCTCGACCCAGCGGGGACAGGCCTGGGTGACGATCCTCGCCCCCCGGGAGTGCCGCTGCACCACCGAGGCGAACAGCTCTCCTTGAAACGTCGCCGCAGTCGCCACCACCCCGATCACCCCGCTCGTGGTCCGGACCGCGGCAGGCTTCACCGCCGGCTCCATGCCCACGAACGGCACGCCGGGATGGAGCCCCCGGAGCCGGTGCAACGCAGCCGCCGAGGCGGTGTTGCATGCGATGGTCACCACTGTCGCTCCCCGATCGAGAAGCCAACCGGTCACCTCGTCGGCCATGGCCGCCACCTCGTCGAGGCTGCGCACCCCGTACGGCGCCCGCCCCTGGTCGGCCAGGTAGAGGAGATCGGCGCGGGGAAGCAGGCGACGGATCTCCGTCAGCACCCCCAGCCCGCCCACACCCGAGTCGAAGACCCCGATCATGGTGTGCCATCTCAGCAGGCCGGGAACATGGTCACTGGTAGCGTCGCACCGGCCGGCAGGTCGAGGAGGTGTCGTGAGGTTCGAAGGTTCGGTGGCGTTGGTCACCGGCGGCGTCTCCGGTCTCGGCCTCGGGGCCGCCTCCAGGGTGGTGGCGGGCGGGGGGTCGGTCGCGATGCTCGACCTCGACCGGGCGGGAGGTCAGGCGGCAGTCGACCGGCTCGGCGACCGGGCCCGGTTCTACGAGTGCGACGTGCGCGACGCCGCGGCCGTCGCCGAATCGGTGGGCAAAGCGGCCGAGGAATGGGGGAGGATCGACATCCTGGTCAACGCCGCCGGGGTGGCGCCGGCCCAGCGGCTCATCTCCCGGGACGGGGACCTGTTCGACCTCGGGCTGTTCCGCTTCGTGATCGAGGTCAATCTCATCGGCACCTTCGACGTGACCAGGAATGTCGCCGCGGTCATGGCACGCAACGAGCCGGATCCGGGCGGGGAGCGGGGGGTGGTGGTGAACGTCGCCTCCATCGCCGCCTTCGAAGGACAGGTGGGCCAGGCGGCATACTCGGCCTCGAAAGCGGGCATCGTCGGCATGACCCTCCCCCTGGCCCGTGACCTGGGCAGTCTGGGGATACGGGTGATGACCATCGCCCCTGGGATCATGGACACGCCCCTTCTCGCTTCCGCACCGCCCGAGTTGAAGGAGTCCCTCGCCCGGCTCCACGTCTTCCCGCAGCGTCTCGGCACCGCCGAGGACTTCGCCCATCTGGTCCAGGCGATCGTGGAGAACCCGATGCTCAATGGTGAGGTGATCCGTCTCGACGCCGCGGCCAGGATGCCCCCGAGGTAGCCCGGCTCGCGATCAGGTCAGGGGGGCGATCCCCTCCAGACTCTCCGGGTTCTCCAGACTGGACAGGTCCCCGACTTCGTGGCCCAGGGCGAGCGCCTTGACCACCCGCCGCATGATCTTGGCCGACCTGGTCCGTGGCAGGTCGGCGACCACCCGGATGACGGCGGGACGAAACGACCTGCCCAGGGTGTCGGTCACCGCGGTCTCGACCCGGGCACGCATCGCCTCGCCGGTCTCGACTCCGGGGGCGGGGACCACGTAGAGGGCGATCGCCTCGCCCTTGACCGGGTCGGGGATGCCGACCGCGGCAGCCATGATCACCTCGGGGAGGGCGACGACCACCGACTCGATCTCGGCGGGCCCGATTCGCTTGCCGGCGATGTTCAGCGTGTCGTCCGATCTCCCGTGCAGGAACCAGAATCCGTCCTCGTCGATGGAGGCCCAGTCGCCGTGGACCCAGGTGTCGGGGAAACGGTCCCAGTAGGTCTCCAGGTACCGCTCCGGCTCGTTCCAGAAGCCACGGGTCATGCCCGGCCACGAGCCCCGGATCACCAGCTCGCCCACTTCGCCCCGGATCGGCCTCCCCTCGGCGTTGTAGACATCGGCGTCGACACCGAACGAGGGTCCGCCCAGCGAGGTCGGCTTGAGCCCCTGGAGGATGTTGACCCCGATGATGACCGCACCGATCTCGGTGCCGCCCGAGATGTTGATGATGGGACGGGTTCCCTCCCCGACCTCCTCGAACAGCCACCACCACGGATCGGGGTTCCACGGCTCGCCGGTCGACCCGAAGCTGCGGAGCCGGGAGAGATCGTGCCTGCGGGCATGCTCGGCGCCGTGGGGCTGGAGAGCGCGGATGAGGGTGGGTGAGATGCCGAGGAAGGTCACGCCCAGGTTGGCGGCCACCTGCCAGAGCCGATCCGGTCCCGGGTGGTCGGGGGCGCCGTCGTAGGTGGCCACCGCCGCCCCGTTGCCCAGGGCGGCGAGCACGATCCAGGGGCCCATGATCCAGCCCATGTCGGTGGCCCACATCGCCACGTCCTGTTTGGTGAGCTCTGCGTGGAACGCGCCCTCGGCCGCGAGCTTCACCGTGAGCCCGGCCTGTACATGCACCGCGCCCTTGGGTCGGCCGGTCGTGCCCGAGGTGTACGCGATCAGAACCGGATCCTCTGTGCCGGTCGGGAATGGCGCCCTCGGCTCGGCCTTGGGGACCCGGTCGTGCCACCACACGTCGCGGCCCTCGGTCATGGTGGTGGCCGTTCGCTCGGTGTAGTCCACGACGAGGATGTGCTCGACATCACCGACCGCCTGCGCCGCACGGTCGGCGATCTCCTTCATCTCGACCAGCTTTCCCCGTC
>DASUSU010000042.1:0-3493 GCA_036374915.1 Acidimicrobiia bacterium
GCCCCGGTTATCACCCCCCAGCCGCTGAGGGCCATGATCGATGCGAACTCGGCGGTGATCCGGTAGTTGGGGTCGTCCTCCCCGAGCCGGGCCGATCCGTAGATGGTCACCTTGGGCTCGTCGTGACGGGAGAAGACGAGATTGGAATAGCGCATCTCCTTGAGGGCGGTGTTGATCAGCTTGAGATCGCCCCGCGATGCGTCGTCCCGGCCCAGCTTGATCGCGGTCACGATCATCTCCGCGATCAGGTTGCCGTTGTCGCTCGACGTCGCCGCGGCCACCAATTCGGCCACCTTGGCATCCAACTCCGCATTCCCCAGGTCGTAAGGCATGACCCGACGGTACTCAGGTGGGCGTACCGGGCAAGCAACCCTCTTTCCTAATGCAGGGCGTCACGGATATGTGACGGAGTGCATAACGTTGCCGGCGGGACCGCCCCGGACTTTCATTCTCAATGCAGGGCGTCACGTATACGTGACGTGCAACATCAGGAATGCGGTATCAGAACGGCTTGGTGCTGGGGCCCTTCCTCACCACCGCGTTCCACACCGTCTCGTAGTGGTCCCGGTCGTAGAGGTCGACGTGGGGGAGGACGTACTCCTCCCAGGCCACCCGGAGCGGGTCGGTGCGATCGGAGTAAACCACCAGCCCGGTCGGGATCCGATCCAGGACCGAGCGAAGCGACAGCGGCGTCTCCACCCTGACCCCCGAGTCCTGCGAGTCGAACGAGGCGTTGACCTCCACCGCGAGCCGGGAGATCGCCTTGACGTACTCCTCCTTGAGATGGGGGTAGCGGCGATTGAGCATCGCCTCCACCTGCTCCCCGCCCGGGAACTCCTTCTCCCAGATGACCCAGCGGTCGGCGAACGCCTTGTTCAGGGTCTGGGTGCCGGCGTAGTCGCGCAAGTCGGTTGGGTTCATCGTGCCGAAGATGCGCACGTCGTCGCGAAGCCGCACCGTCTCGCCGGTGGGCAGGTCCAACGCCGAGTAGCGATCGAGGAGCCCGTGCAGGGCGAAGAGGGTCTCCGCCCCTGCCGCGTTCAGCTCGGACAGGTTGAGCAGGGAGGGCCCGCGCAGGGCGCGGGTGATGTCGCCGTCCTCCCATCGGCTCTCGGTGCCACCCTTCCCGTCGCCGTGGAGCCGGGTCGAACCGATCAGTGTCACGTCCCGGACCTCACCGGTGAGGGGAATCCGGAAGTAGGGGAGCCCCATCGCCGCGGCGAACTGCTCGATGTCGTGGTCCTTGCCCGTCCCCATGTGGCCCCGGACCGCGACATGGAGCGGGATGAGCCCTTCCGACCCCCTGGCCTGCTCCAGCTGTGCGAACCGATACAGCATCCCGAGGTCGACATAGTGGGGATCCGGCTCGGGGATCTTGCGGAGACGGAGCTCTCTGTCCTCCGTTCCCTCGGGCACGTCGAACTTCTCCAGTGTGATCGGGGGGCCCTCCCCCGAAGGGTCTTCGAATGTGACTTTGTCAGGCAACTGCCTTCTCCTGGTTCGTCCTCAATTCTGATGCCCTCAGCCACCAGGTGTCCATGCCCCAGAGGGCGAGACTCCTGCGCAGGGCGTTCCTGGTCCCGTTGATCATCGCCTGGGCGAGGTCCTCGGGCCGTGACACCACTTCGTGTCTGCGGTACGCCTCGTCGACGGTGTGGTCGCCGATCCCGATCCCGATCACCGTGGTGCCGCCCGCTTCGACCGCGTTCACCGACTTGGCCAGGGCCTCGAGTGACCCCCGGGTCATCCCGTCGGCGAGCACCATGAGCACACGGACCTGAGCCCCCAGCCTCGCCATGCGCTCGGCGGCGTGGATCACGTTGAACTCGTCGACGTTGGCCGCCTTCTCGAACAGGGACACCGGTGGGGCCGAGGCCGGATCACGCCGGGCCAGGGTGGCCGCCCTCTTCGGCTCGGCCGCGGTGTAGAACAGACCGGCCAGGGCCGACTCCGAATCGCGCCACCTTCGCTCGAAGGGCTTGACCACATAGTGGTTGACCGTCGAGGTGAGCCGGTCGGCTGCGGTCCCCTGGGTGCGGCGCAGACCGGCGGTCGCCGCCGACCGCTTGCGGCGATAGGAGGCCTCGGTGTCTTCGACCGATGCAGCGAAGCCCCGGTTGAACAGGGCGACCTCGAAGTCGATCTGGAGCTCGTCGCACAGGTGGGCCATGGTCCATGCTCCGAGCATGGCTGCGGGCATCGCCCACGAGGTACCGGAGATGCCTGGGCCCTTGCCCGGGCTGAGCATGGATGCCGAGGCGTCGACGAGCAGGGACACGGCATAGGTCCTCCGGGTCCGTGCCGCCCGCCGCTCGTACAACCGCTGGTAGAGCCCGGCCCCGATGAAGAGGGCGGAGTGAGGCGAGACGTCGCCCTGGTCGAACCCGGATCGGAGGCCGCGCCGTTGGTTGGCTGCGAAGAGCGGGAACAGCTCGCCGGACACCCTCCGCTGAGCCAGGCCCCATCTCCGGGCGGTCTCGGCCAGGGCGGCCACGCCCTCCTCGGAGAACCGGGCGAAAGAAGACGGGATCGGGCCGACCACCAGCTTGCCCCCTTGCCCGGTGGGGAGGAACACGTCCGGCGCCTGGCTGACCCGGAGCAATTGGTCGGTCGACTCCTCGCCGGCGATGTCGGAGGCGCCCTTCCGGCCCGACGCCCCCGATCTGGACTCGGCCGACCTCCTGGTGTCCTGATAGGACTCGGCGTCGGTCAGGATCGGCGACGTCATCCGGACCGCGTCCACGCCGTCCCGGGCCTTCTCGGCGTCGGCGTCCGCCGCGGACTGGCGTTTGGCGTGGGTCGAGTTGGCCTGGACCTCGGTGATCAGCCCGTGGCTCCGCGCGATCGCCTCCAGCTCGAGGGCGAGCTGTGCCACCTCCCACGGATCGCTCGATTCGGCGGCCAACTCGCAATGATGGCTCCCATCCTCGATGGCTGCCGTGGCCCGAGGCTCGAACCGGCGTTCCAGGACGTCGCGGGCGACATAGCCGCCGGTTAGGAGGAAGCAGCCGAGCACGAACTGGCTGAGAGCGCCGGAGCGAGCGATCGCATGACTCAACGAAGACGTGTAGAGATCGGCGAGGACCGATCGGGCGCCGGGATAGGAGGCAAGCCCCTGAAACTCCTGACGGGCGTCCTCCAGGGAGAAGAAGAGGATCTCGGCGACGGGCTTGTTGGTGCGCTCCAGAGCCGTGAGCAGGTCTACCTCGGCTTCCGGGGCCGGCGTCTCCCCTGGGTGGCCCGCCACCGTCTCGTCGTCGGACGGATGGCTCTCGGGGGTCTCCCCATCGGCCGGCTTCGCCGCCGCGGGCTCGCCGTCGATCGGCCAGCCATCGGGAAGGGGCCGCTTCTCGTCGAGGTTGGTCGACACCAGATGCATCACCTCGTGCAGGGCAGAGGCGATGGCCACCTCGTCGGGGGTGACCGGGGCATTGCGGTGGTAGGCCGCCTGGAAGATGCGTGGGTCGCATACCACTTCGTCGTTGGAGGCGGC
>DASUSU010000043.1:0-3882 GCA_036374915.1 Acidimicrobiia bacterium
CACCAATCTGCTGGTCGACCCGGAGTGGAGACGACAGGGGATCGGGCTCGGGTTGATGCTGGCCCTGATCGGGGCGTCGGTGGAGGCGGGAGCACGCCACCTGACACTCGAGGTGAGATTGAAGAACGAGGCGGCGCAGGCCATGTACTCGCGTCTCGGACTGGCCCCGATCGGGATTCGCCGCGGCTATTACGGAGACGACGACGCCCTCATCCTCTGGGCGCACGACATCGACTCCGACGCCTACCGGCAGCGGCTGGAGAGCCTGGGATGAACCCGTTGATCCTCGCCTTCGAGACCTCGTGCGACGAGACCGCAGTGGCCGTGGTCCAGGGAACCAAGCCGCTGTCCAACGTCCTCTCCTCCCAGGTCGACCTCCATGCGCGGTTCGGGGGAGTGGTGCCCGAGGTGGCGGCACGCGCCCACGTCGAGTCGATCCGTGCCCTCACCCACCACGCCTTGAACGAGGCCGGTATCCACCCTGCCGATCTCGACGGGGTTGCCGCCACCGCCGGCCCCGGCCTGGTCGGAGCGCTGCTCGTCGGCCATTCCTTCGCCAAGGCCACCGCCTGGGCCCGCCAGCTCCCCTTTGTCGGAATCGACCACATGGAGGGTCACCTCATGGCCCCCCGCCTCGAGTTCGAGGACTTCCGGCCTCCGGTGGTTTCACTGCTCGCCTCAGGGGGCCACTCCCAGATCGTCCACGTGACCGAGTGGGGCGAATACGAGACCTTGGGCGGGACCATCGACGACGCGGCAGGTGAGGCTTTCGACAAGCTGGCCCGGGTCATGGGGCTCGACTTCCCAGGTGGCCCCGCCATCGACACCGCCTCCAACGGCGGGGATCCCAAGGCGGTCGAGTTTCCCCGCGCTCTAGCCGACCGGCCCTTCGACTTCTCGTTCTCGGGGCTGAAGACTTCGGTGGTCACGTTCCTGGCCAGAGCGGAGAGAAGCGGGGACCTCCCCCCGTTGGCCGACGTGGCGGCTTCGCTGCAAGAGGCGATCGTCGACGTGCTCGTGGACAAGACATTCAAGGCGGTGGACCAGACCGGTGCCGGTGTCGTCGGAGGCGGCGGAGGGGTGCTCGCCAACCGGCGGCTCCGTCATCGTTTCGCCGAGGAGGCGGACAAACGAGGGGTGACCCTGGCCATACCCGAACCACTTCTCTGCACCGACAACGCCGCCATGATCGGCGTCGCCGGCGCCCATTGGCTCTCAGTGGGCCGAATCACCGACTGGGCCGAGAACGTCAACCCTGGACTGGTCCTGGGACAGCCGCTTTCCTAATGCGGGGCGTCACGTATACGTGACGTACTGCATTAGGAAGCAACACAGACCTGAGTCCCACCCACTCAACTTCGATTTAGCACTCGTCTGCGGGGAGTGCTAACGTTCTCCACTAGCACTCTAAGTAGCGGAGTGCTAATGCCCAGGGATCGTCCGAAAAGGCACTCCCCGGCAGCAAGCACACCCCGAGGTTCAAGGAGGAGCCAGAGAATGAAGCTTCAGCCGCTCGGTGATCGAGTGGTGGTAAGGCCCACGGAGGATGCGGAGTCACGCACGCCGTCCGGTCTTGTCATCCCCGACACCGCCAAGGAGAAGCCACAGATCGGTGAGGTCATCGCCGTAGGGCCCGGCGCCCGCGATGAGGATGGCGACCGGATCCCGATGGACGTGTCCGTCGGCGACAAGGTTCTCTACTCGAAGTTCGCAGGAACCGAGGTCAAGCTCGACTCGGACGAGTATCTCGTCCTGTCCGAGCGCGACCTTCTGGCCGTCGTCAATTGAGGAGCTGATAGGAAATGGCAGCGAAGGAACTTCGCTTCAACGAGGAGGCCCGCAAGGGGCTCCAGGCGGGCGTGGACAAGCTCGCCGACACGGTAAAGGTGACGTTGGGCCCCAAAGGGCGCAACGTCGTCCTGGAGAAGAAGTGGGGCTCGCCCACGATCACCAATGACGGTGTGACCATCGCCAAGGAGATCGAGCTGGACGACCCGTACGAGAACATGGGCGCCAAGCTCGCCTATGAGGTCGCCAACAAGACGGACAACGTCGCCGGCGACGGGACCACCACCGCGACCGTCCTGGCCCAGGCCATGGTCAAAGAGGGTCTGCGTCAGGTGGCGGCCGGAGCCAACCCGATGGAGCTCAAGCGTGGCATCGAGGCCGCGGTCGAGACCGCGGTGAAGGCGATCGGTGACATGGCCCGTGACATCGAGACCAGCGAGGAGATCGCCCACGTGGCGTCGATCTCGGCCAACAACGACGCGTCGATCGGCCAGGTGATCGCAGATGCGATGGACCGGGTCGGCAAGGACGGGGTCATCACCGTCGAGGAAGGTCAGACCTTTGGCCTCGAGCTGGAGTTCACGGAGGGGATGCAGTTCGACAAGGGCTTCATCAACTTCTACTTCATCACAGATGCCGACCGGCAGGAGGCGGTGCTGGAGGATCCGTACATCCTCATCGCCAACCAGAAGATCAGCTCGGTCAACGACCTGGTCCCGGTGCTGGAGAAGGTGATGCAGTCGGGCAAGAGCGTCCTGGTGATCGCCGAGGACGTCGAGGGAGAGGCCCTGGCCACCCTCGTCGTCAACAAGATCCGGGGCACGTTCTCCTCGGTTGCGGTCAAGGCTCCCGGATTCGGCGAGCGTCGCAAGGCCATGCTCCAGGACATCGCCATCCTCACCGGTGGCACCGTGATCTCCGAAGAGGTGGGTCTCAAGTTGGAGAACGTCACTCTCGACATGCTGGGCCGTGCCCGCAAGGTCGTCGTGGCCAAGGACAACACCACCATCATCGACGGGTCCGGCACCGAGGCCGATGTCAAGGCTCGGATCAAGCAGATCGAGCGTGAGATCGAGAACACCGACTCCGATTGGGACAAGGAGAAGCTCCAGGAGCGTCTCGCCAAGTTGTCCGGCGGTGTCGTCGTGATCAAGGCGGGCGCCGCCACCGAGGTGGAGCTCAAGGAGAAGAAGCACCGCATCGAAGATGCCGTGCAGGCTTCTCGCGCCGCAGTCGAGGAGGGTGTCGTCCCCGGTGGGGGCGTTGCCCTGCTCCGAGCCCAGAGCGCTCTCGACAAGATGCGCGGCGGGACCGACGACGAGAAGGCGGGACGTTCCATCGTCCGCAAGGCGATGGAAGAGCCGCTTCGTCAGATCGCGATCAATGCCGGGTTCGAAGGTGGAGTCGTCGTCGAGCATGTCCGGGCTGCCGAAGGCAACACGGGCTTCAATGCCGCGACCGGCGAGTACGCCGATCTGGTCGCCGACGGTGTCATCGACCCGGCCAAGGTCACCCGGTCCACGCTGCAGAACGCAGCGTCGATTGCGGCCCTGCTCCTCACCACCGAGGCTCTGGTGGCCGAGGAGAAGGAGCCGGCCCCGGCCATGCCCGGCGGCGGCCACGACCACGGCGGCGGCGGGATGGACTTCTAGCCGACCCAAAACCGCGTTCCTAATGCAGGGCGTCACGGATACGTGACGCCCTGCATTGCGTTCAACGTTCCAGCGCCTTCTTGATGGTCAACACCACGTACTCCGGTCTCTGCTCCACGTCCCACCAGGTGAACCTCAGCACTCTCCATCCGGCCAGCTGGGCCAGGTTGTCCCGCTCGCGATCGGTGAGGAAGGCGTCCGCCTGGGTGTGCCACCGGCGACTGTCCGCCTCGATGACGAGAAGATGTTCCCCGTAGGCCAGATCGACCCGTCCGTTGCCCGGCGCCAGCCAGGGAGCCCTGAACTCCCGTATCGGCGGGGGAAGACTGGCCCGCTCGATCAGGTCGAGGAGTCGGGCTTCGAGCTCGCTCGGATCGCGATCAGGAGCGCCTCCCCGATCCTCCATCACCTTCCGCATCGTCTTGGTGCCGGGTTTTCCCCT
>DASUSU010000044.1:0-4500 GCA_036374915.1 Acidimicrobiia bacterium
GAGATCCATCCCCTCTCCATCGGGGGCAAACCCGACCCGGTCCGTCTCGTCTTCACCGCCCGAACCGGGCCGGGTGTCATCGTCGGGCTGATCGATCTGGGCAACCGGTTCCGCCTCGTCGCAAACGAGGTCGAGCTCACCGAGCCCGACGCTCCTCTCCCCAAGCTGCCCGTGGCCCGCGCGGTGTGGCGACCACGGCCCGACTTCGAGACGGCGGCCGCGGCCTGGCTCCTCGCCGGGGGATCGCATCACACCTGTCTCAGCCTCGACCTCGACCTGGAGATCATCACGGACTTCGCCACCATGGCCGGGGTCGAGTTGGCCGCAATCGACGGTGACACCAGTTTCGCCTCCTTCGAACGCGAGCTGCGCTGGAACCAGGCGTATCACCATCTGACCACCGCTCCCTAGCACCGGACAGGTCACGGTCGCTGTTTTCAAAGGTTTTCAGACTACGTTTGACAGCATTGCGTTGTGTGCATAGGATTGCAGTCCTGGGAAGAGCAATGGAGAGCAGCCCTTTCGCAGGGCCGAGAAAGGAGCATTAGGGGCCGGGGCAGGCTTTCCTAATGACGTCTGGCCTCGCATCAAGAGCCGGCCCGGCTCTCCGGGCCGACGCTCCGACATCACCGAACAAGGAGGAGAAACCTGGTGACGACGAGAAAGCATGGTGGCCACCGTCGCAGTGGCCCGTCGGTTCTGATGTCCCTGGCCACGGTCCTGGCCATCGTGGTCGCGGCCTGCGCCGACAGTGGCGCGGGCGACACGACGACCTCGGCTGCCGCCGAGGAGACAACCACCAGCGCCGGAGCGGAGACCACCACCAGCGCGGGCGGGGAGACCAGCACCAGCGCGGCGGCGGAGGAGTTGGTGGTCGTCTGCGACACCACCGAGCGGTCGGACGTCGAAGGGGCGATGACCATGTGGGAGCGGACCGGGGGCAATGCCCAGATGGTCGACGCCCTGGTATGTGCCTGGAACGGCCGCAACCCGGACCGGTTCATCAACCTGGAGTACATCGAGCACACCGCGATGGTGGATCGCCTCGCCCGGGGCCTGGCCACCGGAGATGTCCCCGATCTGATGGGTCTCGACCTGATCTACGGTCCCCAGTTCACCAGCGCCGGACAGCTCCAGGCCGTGACCGGCATGATCGACGAGGCCTATCTGGCCACCGCGAGTCAGGGGCACATCGACGTGGCCACCTGGGAGGACGAGCTGTACGGCGTCCCCCTCTACGCCGACGTCTCGGCGTTGTTCTGGAACAAGGATCTGTTCGAGGCAGCCGGGCTCGACCCGGAGACGCCCCCGACCAATCTGACCGAATTGCACGACATGGCTGCGGCCATCACCGGAATCGAGGACGGCGTATACGGCTACTACCTGCCCGGCAACTGCGCCGGGTGCAACATCTTCACCTTCGGCCCCATGATCTGGGCCAACGGAGGGAAGATCGAGCCGGCCGCACCCGGTGACGAGGCGATGGTGACTCCCGAGCTGATCGCGCCGGTCCTGGAGTGGGCCCGGATGATGCATCAGGAGGGCCTGATCGATCCGGCCGCCCAGTCGGAGGACGGGGCGACCTTCGCCCAGGTCTTCGGGTCGGGCAACGTCGGGATCATGGGCACCGGCAACTTCAACATCACCCTGGTGACCGGGGCCGAGGGCATCGAGGGTCAGGACCCGGACATGAACTTCGGCATCACCGTCATCCCCGGTCTGGAGACAGGCGACGCCTCCTCCTTCGCCGGCGGCGACATCGTGGTGGTTCCCCAGGGAAGCGAGCGGCTCGAGGACGCAGTCGACTTCATGAACTTCATCCTCTCCGATGAGGTCCAGGTCGAGGCCTACGCCAAGCTGCTCAACATGACCACCAGGTCGGACATGGCCGACAACGAGTACTTCCAGGCCAACCCCCTGGTTCAGGACGTGTCCCAGGCGATCGAGATCGCCCAGACCCCGTTCACGTTGAAGTTCTTCGAGCTGATCAACTCGCCGCAGGGGCCCTGGTTGCAGATGCTGCAGCGGGTCTACTACAGCGACGACGACATCGACACGGTCATCGCCGACGCCAAGGCGGAGATGGAGAGAATCATCAACGAATGACACCGACGGTCTCCGTGTGAAGCCAGAAGGGCCGCAGCGCCACACCTCCGGGGTGCTGCGGCCCTCGCTTCACCGGTGGCCGAGTCACCCAGGGCCGGGCCGATCACGATCCGCATAGCATCGAGGGCCGGCCGCCTCACCACGGGAGGAGGGGCATGTACAAGGTCAATCGCAACGGGCTGACAGGGCTTTGGTACGTGCTGCCCGCCCTCGCCTTCGTCGTGGCCTTCACCGCCTGGCCCTTCCTCCAGATGGTCTGGATCTCGCTCAACGACTGGTCGCTGATCACCCCTCCGAGCTTCGTCGGGCTGGAGAACTATCTCGACGCGTTCTCCGACTCCCAGTTCTGGATCTCGCTCCGATTCACCCTGAAGTACACCCTGTTGATCACGCCGATCCTGATGATCGGTGGCTATCTGGTCGCACTCCTGGTCACCCCCAACAGCGGGCTGAGTCGTCTCACCCGCACCATCGCCTTCACCCCGGTCGTGATCGGGCTCGGCGCCTCGTCCCTTCTCTGGTACTGGCTGTTCAGCCCCAACTACGGGTTGGTCAACAAGTTTCTGATCGACCTCGGCGTGATCGACACGCCGATTCTCTGGCTGGGGGTGGACGCCGACCTCTCCAACTGGGCGGTGATCATCTCGATCGTGTGGAAAGTGCTCGGCTTCGGGATGATTCTCTTCGTCGCCGCCATCCAGGCCATTCCCCAGGAGATAACCGAGGCCACCATGGTCGACGGAGCCGGGTTCTGGCAGAGAGTGCGCAAGGTGATCCTGCCCTTGACCCGGAGGACGATCCTGCTGGTGACGCTGATCAGCGTCATCGGTTCGCTGCTCGCCTTCGACCAGTTCTACATCATGACCGCGGGCCAACCCCGGAACCTGACCGCAACCTCCACCTTCTACCTCTATCTCAACTCGTTCCCCTATCTCAAGCTGGGATACGGGGCGGCGCTCTCCATGATCCTGGCCTTCATCATCCTCGGGTTCACGATCGTCCAGATGATCCTCACCCGCCGGAGCGAGACGTGACCAAGGCCCTGGCAGAACCGGTGCAGGCAGGGATCATCGAGGCCGAGTTCGAGCCCGCGGCTCGGGGACGTGTCCCCAACCGGTTCTGGGCGGGACGCTCCAAGTACCTGCTGGGAGCGATTTGCATCGTCCTCTGCCTGGTCATGGTGACCCCGATCGTGCTCTCGATCTCGGCCTCCCTGAAGACGACTGCGGAGGCGGCGGCGGTGCCCCCCACCTATTTCCCCGGGGAGCTCAGCCTGAGCAACTACGACAAGCTGTGGAACTACGGGAGCGGGTTGGCCACGTACCTCGGGAACAGCCTGATCACGGCTTCCCTCACCATCGTCATGACCCTCGTCCTCACCGTGCCCGCCGGCTACGGGCTGGCCCGCTTCCCGGTGCCGGGCAAGGAGGTGATCTTCGTCTTCCTGCTGTTAGCCCTGATCATCCCGTATCAGGCGTTGCTCACCCCGATCTTCCTGATGTTCTCCACCTTGGGGCTGACCAACAACCTGCTCGGGCTGGCCATCGTCCACACCACGATCCAGCTCCCGTTCAGCCTCTACATCATGCGCAACGCCTTCGAGGCCGTCCCCCGCGAGCTCGAGGAGGCGGCGCTGGTGGATGGCGCCAACTCCTGGCAGGTGCTGCGCAGGGTGTTCATGCCGACGATGGTCCCGGCCATAATCACCATCACCCTCTTTGCCTTCGTCACCTCGTGGAACGAGTTCCTCGGCGCCCTGGTCATGCTGACCCGGGACACCAGCCTCACCTTGCCCCTGGTCCTCGCCGCGGCCCGCAGCGTCACCAGTCTGGGCAGCACCGATTGGGGGATGCTCCAGGCCGGGGTCACCATCGCCATCATCCCCTGCGTCCTCGTCTACCTGCTCCTGCAGCGCTATTACGTCTCGGGGCTGCTCACCGGGGCGGTGAAATAGAGGACAGGGTCAGGAGTCTTCTTCGCTCTCGATCCCGAGGGCGACCAGGATCCGGTGCTTCTCCTCGTCGAAATGGTTCTGGGTGACCCGGTTGGCGGCGTACTCGTCGTTGAGACGGGCGAACTCCTCGAGCAGCCCGGCTTCGTCATCGGGGTCCAGCTTGGGCGCCGGGTCGCTGCGAGCGTCGATGCGCTCTTGTTTCTCTTCCCGTTTCTGCTGCCGAGCCTGCTCCCTGGCCCGCTTCGCCATGGCCTCACGTCCACGTTTTGCCATGTCAGGTCCTTCCTAATCGCTGGACAACGCCGTTCCTACCTGTGCAACGTCGCTCCGCTGAACCCTAACCGGCGGTGGGGCTTGCGCCCGTACGGCCACGCAATGGCCGCGATCGGCTAGCATGGAGACACAACGCACGCGTAATGCGTGCTGCGCCTTCTTCGCTT
>DASUSU010000045.1:0-4819 GCA_036374915.1 Acidimicrobiia bacterium
GACGACGTCATCGTCTCGCGCTACGAGGAGAACAAACGGCCCCATCCGCTCGGCGGCTCCACCATCTCCGAGTCGATCGCCGCGGAGCGGGAGCTGCTCGCCGATCTACGCGAAGAGGCGGATGTGATAGTCGACACCTCCTCGCTCAACATCCATGAGCTGAGGGATCGGCTGACCGCTCAGTTCAGCGAGGACGAGATGGCACGACCGATGCGGGTCTCGATTCGCTCGTTCGGGTTCAAGCACGGTACCCCCCGCGACATCGACCTCCTCTTCGACGTTCGTTTCCTCCCCAACCCGCATTGGGTCTCCGAGCTGCGACCGTTGCGCGGAACCGACCCGCCGGTCGCCGAATATGTGATGGGGGAGCAAGC
This sequence comes from Acidimicrobiia bacterium, assembly GCA_036374915.1. GTDB lineage: Bacteria > Actinomycetota > Acidimicrobiia > Spongiisociales > ZC4RG35 > JARDZU01. The sequence continues at coordinate 375 of DASUSU010000045.1, forward strand.
CGCCAAGGAGTTCGTCGACCGGACCGACGAGATGCTTGCGTTCCTCATCCCTCACTTCGAGACAGAGGGCAAGTCGTATCTCGCGGTAGGCATCGGATGCACCGGCGGCCACCACCGGTCGGTGGCCATCGCCGAGGAGCTGGGGCGCCGGCTCGCACAGCACGGGATCAGCGCCACCGTTCGCCATCGCGACATAGACCGGTGAAGCCACAGACCGAGACCGCGCTCGCCCCGCTCCTCCTCGACCCGGAGGGCCCGGTGGTGGTGGCGGTCGGGGGAGGGCACGGGCAGGCCGCGGCCCTCGAGGCGATCCAGTGCTACGCGGGTGAGATCTCCGCTCTGGTCTCGGTGGGTGACGACGGGGGATCCTCGGGCCGCCTCAGCACCATGGGCTTCCCACCTCCCGGAGACGTTCGGCGATGCCTGCTCGCCCTCACTCCGGAGCCTTCGCTCTGGTCGGAGTTGTTCTCCCATCGTTTCACCGGAGGCGACGTGGCCGAGCACTCGTTGGGCAACCTGATCCTGGCCGGGTTGGCCGAGTTGTTCGGAGACTTCGAGTCGGCGGTCACCACCGCGGAGCGAATGCTGGGGACTCTGGGCTCGGTGATACCGGTGGCCAACCAGGCGATAACGCTGACCGCGACCATCGACGGGAGGCAGGTGATGGGGCAGAGGACGATCTCGAAGACGGCGGGGGAGGTTTCCGAGCTGCACATCGAGCCGAGGGACGTCGCCGCCACACGACGCGCCCTCAGCGCGGTCGCCGCAGCGGATCAGATCGTGATCGGCCCGGGAAGCCTGTACACGTCGATCATCTCCGCCCTCAAGGTCAACATGCTCGCCCCCGCCATCATGGGAGCCGCCGCGCAGAGGGTCTTCGTCCTGAACCTGGTCACCCAGGACGGCGAGACCCTGGGGATGAGCGGCGGCGACCATGTCGAGGCGCTGGCCAAGCACGTCGGGGTGACCGGGCCGGGGATAGTGGTGACGCACGATGGTCCGCTGTCGGTCCCCGACGGTCACGACCAGGTGGTGATCGACACCGACGATGCCGCACGTCACGGCTGGCGTGTCGTCTTTGCAGACATCGCCGATGACAAGCCAGACTGGCCCGAGCACGATCCGATGAAGCTGGGACGTGTCCTGGAAGAGCTGGCGAGCAGCAAGGACTGATGTCGATGCCTGAATACCTCACCCTCGACGATGTGACGGTCGAAGGGGTAGATGTCCTGGTGCGCTCCGATCTCAACGTCCCCATCGAGGACGGGGCCATCACCGATGCGTTCCGGATCGAGGCTGCGCTACCCACCTTGGAGCGTCTGGTCGACGCCGGCGCCCGGGTCGCCGTTTGCTCCCATCTCGGCCGGCCCGACGGGCCCGATCCGTCGCTGTCGATGGCGATCGTGGCCGAGGCGATGGCCGGGATGACCTCGAAGGAGGTCGGTTTCGAGCAGGGCGGTCAGATCACGGTGTTGGAGAACACCCGGTTCGACGCCGGCGAGACCGAGAACGACCCGGCCCTGGCCGCTCGGCTCGCCGACGGGATCGGTCTCTTCGTCCAGGACGCCTTTGGCTCGGTGCACCGGGCTCATGCATCGACGGTGGGCGTGGCCGAACTGGTCAAGTCGGTGGCCGGCCCACTCCTCGACTCCGAGCTGAAGGCGCTGAACCGCTTCCTGGTCGAGCCGACGGTTCCCTACGTCGTGGTGCTGGGCGGCGCAAAGGTCTCGGACAAACTCGGTGTCATCGAGAACCTCCTCCCCAAGGTCGACGCCATGCTGATCGGAGGCGGGATGTGCTTCACCCTGCTCCGAGCCAAAGGCGTCGACGTTGGCGACTCCATGGTGGAAGAGGACATGGTGGACACGGTGCGGCGCCTTCTCGAAGGCAGCGACGCTGAGAAGATCATCCTCCCCTCCGACGTGGTCATCGCCGATCAGTTCACCGAGGACGCCAACCATCAACAGGTGTACATCAAGGACATCCCGGCGGGGTGGCGGGGCCTCGACATCGGCCATGAGACCAACCAGCTGTTCGCCTCGGTGATCCGGACAGCCGAGACCGTGTTCTGGAACGGCCCCATGGGGGTGTTCGAGTGGGATGCCTTCCGCGCCGGGACCGACGCGGTGGCCCGGGCCGTGGCCGAGACCTCGGCGTTCACCGCGGTGGGCGGAGGTGATTCGGTTGCCGCCCTTCGCCAGTTGGGGCTCGACGACGCGGTGTCCCATGTCTCGACCGGTGGCGGAGCGAGTCTCGAGTACTTGGAGGGCAGATCGCTTCCCGGGGTCGAGGTGCTGAGGCGATGGGTGTGAGCGAACGCAAGAACCTGATCGTCGGCAACTGGAAGATGAATGCCACCCATCTCGAGGCGATCCAGATGGTGCAGAAGCTGTCGTACCGGCTCGAGTTCAAGGACCACGACCGGGTCGAGGTGGTGGTGGCGCCACCGTTCACATCGCTTCGCTCCGTGCAGACCGTGATCGAGGCGGACCGGCTCAGGGTCGGTCTGGGTGCCCAGAACGTGCATTGGGAGGAGTCGGGGGCGTTCACCGGCGAGATCTCGGCGACGATGCTGGCCAAGCTCTCGGTCCGCCATGTGATCGTGGGGCACTCGGAGCGGCGTCAGGGATTCGGCGAGACCGACGAGATCGTCGCCAAGAAGGCCCTCGCCGTGGTCGGTGCCGGGATGACCCCGATCGTCTGTGTCGGCGAGACCCTGGAGCAGCGGGAAGCCGGGGAGGCGGAGAGCGTCGTCGTCTCCCAGGTGATCGGCTCCCTGGCCCGCCTCGACCCCGAGGCGGTATCCGCCGCTTCGATCGCCTACGAGCCGATCTGGGCCATCGGAACCGGTCGCACCGCGCTCCCCGACGACGCCGGTCTCATGGCCGACGTGATCCGCCAGACGGTCTCCGACCGCATGGGGGGCGATGCCGGCGACCGTGTCCGCATCCTCTACGGGGGATCGGTCAACGCGGGCAACATCAAGGACTTCATGGCCAAGTCCGACGTTGACGGCGCCCTGGTCGGCGGTGCGTCGCTCGACCCGGACAGCTTCGCCTCGATCGTCCGCTACTGGATATGAGCTACCGGCTGATCCTGCTCCGTCATGGTCAGTCGACCTGGAATCTGGAGAACCTGTTCACCGGGTGGACCGACGTCGGTCTCACCGAACAGGGGGAGGAGGAGGCACGGGAGGCGGGACGGGTCATCGCCGACGAGGGGCTCGACCCGGACATCCTCCACACCTCGGTGCTGGTCCGGGCGATCAAGACCGCCGAGGTGACCCTGGACGTGATGAGCCGGCAGTATCTCCCGGTGCGGCGCTCCTGGCGTCTCAACGAGCGTCACTACGGGGCCCTGCAAGGTTTGAACAAGAAGGAGACGGCGGAGAAGCACGGCGCCGATCAGGTGCTGGTGTGGCGGCGAAGCTACGACATCCCGCCGCCCCCGCTCGAGGTCGACGACGAGCGCCATCCCCGTCACGACCCGCGTTACCGCCGGCTCCCCCCCGACTTGATCCCGGCGACCGAATGCCTGAAGGACGTGGTCGTGAGGATGCTGCCCTATTGGCACGACACCATCGTCCCCGACCTCCTCGCCGGACGCCAACCGCTGATCGTCGCCCATGGCAACTCGCTGCGGGCATTGGTCAAGCATCTCGACGGGATCAGCGACGAGGAGATCGTCGATCTCAACATCCCCACCGGAATCCCGTTGCTCTACGAGCTAGACGACGAGTTCACCCCGGTGTCGAGCCGCTATCTGGGCGACCCGGAGGAGGCGAAGGCGGCAGCCGAGGCCGTTGCCCGTCAGGCGGGATAGTCGAAGGGCGTCGGCACTGTTAGAATGAGTCGTCCGCACGGGTAAGCCGGCGGGTCCCCTACACATCAAGAGTCAATGGCCGTCGTCGAAGCAATCGCAATCGTCATCCACATCATCCTCTCCCTGGCAGTGGTGGCGCTGGTCCTGCTCCACTCGGGCAAGGGCGGAGGTCTCTCCGATGTCTTCGGCGGCGGGATGTCCACATCCAGCCTCGGTGGCAGCACCGTGGTGGAACGGAACCTTGACCGGCTGACGGTCATCGTCGGGATCACATTTGCGATCAGCACGTTCGTGCTGACCTTCCTCTTGAACAACTGACCGGCGTAGACTCGCCCGGTTTTGTCGGAGTGGCGGAATTGGTAGACGCGCCAGGTTGAGGGCCTGGTGGGCGATTATGCCCGTGGAGGTTCGAGTCCTCTCTCCGACACTGTTGATTGGATTGGGCCGGCTCAGACCGGCGGCACGACCAGGGAAGCGCCCGGCTCGCACACCACTCGGGTCATGATCTGCCGACATCCGTCGAGGGTGGTTCCGAGGGATAGCGACGCGTAGAGGATCAGGGCCAGAAAGACCGCCAATCCTAGGAACGCCGCTCTTCGCACCATCACTGGGACCATTCCTAG
>DASUSU010000046.1:0-12360 GCA_036374915.1 Acidimicrobiia bacterium
TGCCATCGCCGTTGCGGCCGATGGTGAACACCGGAGGATGCTCCAACAGGAGCAGGTAGTCGTCCTCGGTGCGCCCAACTGCCTTTCCCTCGTGGATCCCCCGCTGCAGATCCCACGCCTCGGTATAGGGAAGCCGCCCCAGCCACCGCACCCGTAGAGTTCGATGGCGGTCGGCCTCGGGCAATGGGCCAGAGCCAGGCATCACGACTTCCGGCCTGAGGCCTGGAGCCTCAGGCTTGGATCAGCGAGCAGACCGAGCTCAGGCAAGTTCCTGCTCCCAATCCCAAGTCTCCAGGTTCTGCTTGATCCGTTGCAGGAAGAGCACCGCGGTGGAACCGTCGAAGGCACGATGGTCCCAGGTCAGCCCCAGGTACCCGATGTGCCTGATCGCGATCATGTCCTGCCCGTCGGCGTCGGTCACCACCGTGGGCCGCTTCACCACGGTCTCGGTGGAGAGGATCGCCACGTTGGGCACGTTGATGATCGGGGCCGACATGAAAGAGCCGAACGGTCCCGGGTTGGTGATGGTGAAGGTGGACCCGGTCAGATCGTCGACGTCGAGCTTCCGGTTCCGTGCCCGCTCGGCTAGCTCCCTGATCGAACGGGCGATCCCGACCAGCCGCAGACCGTCTGCATTGCGGACCCGGGCCACCACCAGGCCCTGCTGGTCGAGGTCGACGGCGATTCCCAGATCGACGTTCCTGTGGAAGACGGCCTTCTTCTCTTCGAGCTGGAACGAGCTGTTCACCACCGGATAGGCCTTGAGCGCGTCGATGGTGGCCCGGGCGATGAAGGGCAGATAGGTGAGGGAGAAACCCTCGTCCGACTTGAACGCCTCCTTGCGGGCCTGGCGAACCCGCTCCACCCGTTCGTAGTCCACCTCGACGGATGTCCACACATGGGCCGCGGTCTGCTTCGCCCTGATCATGTTCTCGGCGGTGCGGATACGAATCCGGTCGAGCTCGACTTCCTCGCTGGAAGGCCCGGCCGGAGCCGCCGCGCTGGGCACCGGCTCGGCCGCAGACGCCACCTTCTCCGGGGCTGCCTTCGCCGGTTCGGCGGGCGTAGGCTGCTCGGGCGGTGCGGCCGCGGCGGGCCGCTCGGCGGGACCGGAGTCGATATAGGCCTCGACGTCCTTGCGGGTGATCCGGCCGCCTTCCCCGGACCCGGTGAGCCTGGAGACGTCGATCTCGTGTTCCCGGATCAGTTTCCGCACCACCGGGGAGAGAAGATGCGGCTTCTTCTCGGTCTCGTCCGGCTCTGCGAAGAACTGATCGACTTCGGGCTCGGTGGGCGGCTTCTCCTCGGCAACCGGCGCGGCTGGTTCCTCGGGGGCCGACGCGGCAGGTTCCTCGGCCTCCGCCTTGGTGTCCTCCTCCGGGGTAGCAGTCTCGGCGACCGCTTCCTCGCCATCACCTTCGCCCGCGGTGTCGGGAGACTCGGCGGAGGCCGTCTCGCCCGGAGCCTCGCCGGCAGGTTCCTCGCCTTCCTCCCCTATGACCACCAGAGCGGTCCCGACCTCGACGGTGTCACCTTCGCTGACCAGGATCTCGAGGATGGTGCCCGCGGCGGGGGAAGGGACCTCGGTGTCGACCTTGTCAGTCGATATCTCCACCAGCACCTCGTCCACCGCGATGGTGTCGCCGACCTGCTTCGCCCAGCGCAGGATGGTGCCCTCGGTGACCGTCTCGCCCAGTTGGGGCATCGATACCGTCGTAGCCAAGTTCGCTCCTCTCAGTGAAGACTGCGGCCGGCAGCGGACATGAGTGTCTCGCCGACGACCTCGGACAGGCTCGGATGGGCGTGGATGAACGCGGCGGCCTCATCGGGCATCGCCTCCCACCCAACCGAGAACATCAACTCGTGGATCAGCTCCCCGGCCTGAGGGCCGACCACGGCGGCGCCGACGATGGCGCCACCCTTCTCGGAGACGACCTTGGCAAACCCCTGGTTGTCACCGATGATGATTGCCCTGCCCACCCCGTTGAAGGCATGCTTGGCGGTCTCCACCTCCATGCCCTGTTCGATGGCCTGGGCCTCGGTGAGCCCGACTTCCGCCACCTCGGGATGGGTGTAGGTCACCCGGGGTATTGCCCGATAGTTCACCGCTCGAGGTTGACCCGTGGCGATGTGGGTGACCGCAGCCATGCCCTCGGCAAACCCGACGTGGGCGAGCTGGGGCGTGCCGGCCACGATGTCGCCAACGGCGTACAGACCGGGTTGGCCGGTCTGCATGGTGTCGAGATCGACGACGACGAACCCGCGATCGACCTCTGCGGACACCGTGTCCAGCCCCACGTCGCCAGTGTTCGGGCCCCTGCCGACCGACACCAACACCACGTCGACCTCCACGCTGTCCCCCCCGAACGGGACCACCACGGTCTCCCCCACTTTCGGCGCTTCCACCTCGACCCCGATGTGGAACTTGACCCCGCGCTTCTGCAGCTGTCGCTGGAGTTGCTTTGCCGCCTCGGCATCGGAACCGGGGATGATCTGGTCCATGACCTCGAAGACGTGGACCTCCGAGCCCAGGTCGACCAGGAACGAGGCGAATTCACAGCCGATGACCCCGCCACCGATGATGGCCACCCGATCGGGGCGCGTCGGCCAGTCGAGGGCATGGGTCGAGCTGACGATCTTCTCCCCGTCGAACTCGTACTCTGGGATGGTGCGGGCGTGGGACCCGCTGGCGAGGATCACCGCGCTCCCCTCGACCGTCTGCTCCCCGTCCTCCGTAGTGACCACCACTTTGCCCGGACCGGCGAGACGACCGTATCCGGTGATCACATCCACGCCGTTCTTCTTGAGCAGACCGCCCAGCCCTCGAACCAGCCCTTCGACGGTCTGGGTCTTGCGGGCGAGGGCCGCCGCCCAGTCGAGACTCGGCTGTTCGGTGACCACGCCGAACTCGGCGGCGTGGGACACCGTGGAGAAGACCTCGGCTACATGGAGCCACTGCTTGGCCGGGATGCACCCCCTGATCAGACAGGTCCCCCCCGGCTCCTCGTCGACCACCATGGCGACGGAGAGACCGAAGTTGTGCGCGTAGAGGGCGGCGGCGTAGCCGCCCGGCCCGCCGCCGACGATGACGATGTCGTGCAACCTGTGCCTTTCGGTGGAACTGCAGCTCCGAGCCTAGTTGTACCCGCAGTTACCCTCCCCGAACCGATGCAGACTCGATGGCTACTGATCGCAACCGCGGCGCTCGCCTTCGTCATCGTCGCCGCCGCCGCGGTTTGGCTCGTCGTCGCATTCGGATGAGCGAGCGGATCTCCCTGGGCACATCCGACGGTGAGACGCTCGAAGCCCGCTGGGACGTCGCGGCGCAGCCGGCCGGGGTGGTGGTGTTCTGCCATCCCCATCCGCTACAGGCCGGGTCGATGATGGCGCCGCTCATGATCGCTGTGACCACCAGGCTCACCGAGCGGGGCTTCTCCGTCCTTCGCTTCAACTTCCGGGGGACCGGCGCCTCCACGGGCGAGCACGACCATGGCAGGGCGGAAATCCTGGATGTCGCCGCGGCGATCGAGGAAGCCGCCAAGACCGGCCTCGACCTCCACCTGTCGGGCTGGTCCTTTGGCGCCGGGGTCGCCCTCAACTGGCTGGCCGGTCAGGACGAGCCCATCCCCTATGCGGGGATCGCGCCGCCACCGACCGACCTCCCCGACGAGCTCCCGGGCGGGCCGAAGCGGATAGTGGTCGGGACCCGTGACCAGGTGATCGACGTGCATGCGCTCCAGGACTATGCCGAGAAGCTCTCCATCGACCTTGTGCTGACTCCGGGCGACCACTTCTTCCACGGACGGGGGAAGAAGATCGGAACCCTGGTGGCGCAGGGCTTTGAAACTTAGCTACGGGCTATGGGCAACGAACTACGAGCTACGAGCCAGAAACGCGCTCTGGCTTATTGCCTAGGGCTTGGGGCTGAGGCCCGAAATCCCCGATTTCGGGCCTCAACGGGGTCGTCGGGGGCGAACACCTGGATCTGGTTCCTGCTCACCAGGTCTTCGTTCTCCACCCGTGCGGAGAGCTCGGCGAACTGGGTCTCGTCATCGCAGTCGTAGACACGCATCGTGTCCCGAACCCCCACGAATCGATAGTCCTCGAAGCGGGACAGCCGGCTCACTCTTCTTCGGGGTCCCCGAGACCGGTCCTGACCTCGGCCCCGCAATTGGGACACGTGGCGACGGCGATGTCCCCCACGATGAAGCTGAACTCGCACTCACCGCAGGTGATCCGGGGCAACGGGGCGGCGCTGGGCGGCGGCGGCGGGGCAGGAGGTTGGTTGCCGGACACGGCCCCGGGCGCGGCGGGGTATCCACCCACCGTGGGGGTAGGAGCCGCGCCCCCCGATTGATCCCGCACCATGTTCACCGAACCACAAACCGGGCAGGTGAAACGTCCTGCGCCCGGTACCTCGAACTGCGTACGGCATGCACCGCAGCGCACAATCATGTTTGCTCACCTCCATCGAGATCGACCTCTTCGCCCACCGCCCCGATTCGATACAGGTAATCGGCCTCCAGGCGAAGAACGTCTGCAACGTCGGCGTGAGAGTAGGACACGCCGTGTTTTGTGGCGATCTGGTCGACGATGAAATCGACCGACGCCTCATGCCCCCCGGCGACGGTCTCCACCGGCGTCTTGCGGTCTTCCTGAGCCAGACCCTGGAGGTAGAACACTTCCCATTCCAGGATGCGTCTGATGTCGGGGCGACGCAGCCGGTCGCTCCCCTCTGCCTGGAGCCCGGCCTCCACATGCTTGACCGCATCCTCGACCACGTACTCGAGCGGCTCGTAGCTGGGGCGCCGCCTCGCCTCCTGCCAAACCACCAGGGCGAGGATGACGAGGAACACCCCGACCAGCAGGACAACCAGCGCGAGGACTGAGGCACTCACGCCCCAGACGGTACCCAGACGTCCTGCTGACCACCGGCTCCCGACTAGAAGGCGGCCTCCGGCAGTTCCATCAGCCAGCCGTCCTCGGCCTCGGCGGCGGAACGCCGGGAGGCGATCCCCGGTGCGGCCAGGTCGAGGAACCAGCGAGCCGAGGCGACCTTCCCCCGATAGAACGGGTCCTCGTCCACCTTGGGCATCGCGATCTCGGCGTGGCGGAGCAGCAGCCAGGCGATGACGACCTCGGCGGAAGAGGCGAGCAAGGCGTTGGTGTGCAGCCCCACCTTGTATATCTCCTCGCCCTTGCCCGAGAGCGAGGCCATCAGGTTCTCCACCATCGAGCCGAGATGGCCCTGGAGGTCGTCCAACATCACGCCGAGACGCTCCCGCTCCGCAGCTATCTGGTCGCCCTCGCCCCCGCCTTTGACGAACTCGGTGATCTCGGCGGCAAGCGCGGCGATGGTGGCGCCCTGATCCCTGGCGATCTTGCGGAAGAAGAAGTCGAGCGCCTGGATCCCGGTGGTGCCCTCGTAGATGGTGTCGATCTTGGTGTCCCGGATGTACTGCTCGAGGGGGTAGTCCTGAGTGAACCCGGACCCACCGAAGACCTGCAGGGCGTCCGCGAGTTGCTCGTAGGCCTTCTCCGAGGAGTAGCCCTTGACCAGGGGCAGGAGCAGATCCGAGCGTCTCTCCCATTTGTCGTCGTCGGGATGGAGGCGAGCTTGATCCTGGACCCAGGCGGTGTACATCACCAGCGCACGCAGACCTTCGGCGTAGGTCTTGAGGTTCATCAGCATCCGACGCACGTCGGGATGGGCGATGATCGGGACCCTTGGCGCGGTCTTGTCGGTGGCCCGGGTCAGATCGGCTCCCTGGCGCCGCTCCTTGGCGTACTCCAGGGCATTGAGATAGCCGGTGCTCAAGGTCCCCATCGACTTGGTGCCGATCATCATCCGGGCGCTTTCGATGACCCGGAACATCTGCCGGATCCCGTCGTGCCTGTCACCGACCAGGTATCCGACGGCGGGTCGATCCAGCCCGAACGTCATCTCGCAGGTGGTGGACCCCTTGAGGCCCATCTTCTTCTCGAGGTTGGTGGCCACCACCCCGTTGCGCTCCCCGAGACCTCCGTCCTCGTTCACCATGAACTTCGGGACCACGAACAGCGACAGGCCCTTGGTGCCCGGGACCGCGCCCTCGGGACGGGCCAGGACAAGGTGGATGATGTTCTCCGCGGCGTCGTGCTCACCGCCGGTGATGAAGCGCTTGACACCTTCGATGTGCCAGGTCCCGTCACCCATGTCGATCGCCTTGGTGGAGGCGGCGCCGACGTCGGAGCCTGCGTCCGGCTCGGTGAGGATCATCGACCCCGACCATTGCCTCTCCAGCCACAGCCTGGCCAGATCCTTCTGGGCGTCAGTCCCCTCCTCGAACAGGACGGTGGCGAACAGGGCGCCGCCGGCGTACCACGACACCGTGGTGTTGGCGGCAAGCTGCATTTCCTGGGTCGCCCAGGCCAGGCTCGGTGGCACCGGTGACCCGCCCATCTCGGCTGGGGCGGCGATACGGTCCCATCCGCCTTCCTTGTAGGCCCGCACCCCGGCCTTCACCGACTCGGGGAGGTGAACCTCGCCGTCCTCCAGGGTGAGTGGAATGCGATCCTGATCGACGTAAGAGGCGGCGAAGTCCTCACGGGCGAGACGCTCGATCTCGATCAGGATGTCACGAGCCGTTGCCTCGTCGAGGTCGGGCCAGGGACCGGATCCCAGGTAGTCCTGGATCCGGTTGACCTCGAACAGGTTGAATTCGAGGTCTCGGAGATTCGACCGGTAATGGCTCGTCATATCCCCTTCCTGGTCTTTGACCGATCACTCTAATTTGAATCAACGCTCAAAGAAAGGTGATCGCCCGGAAAAGGAGAGATGTTCCCGATCGGGTGTCCCGGGACGCAAACATCATGCAGCCCGTCACGTATCCGTGACGCCCTGCATTAGGAAGCGAGCCGGGCCGGATTACCGTTCGGCGGATGCGATACAAGGCCGGGCTGGCGACCCGGGAGCGGATCCTCGCCGCGACCCGGTCGTTGGTTGCCGAGAACGGATTGGAAGGGACCACGATCAAGGCGATCTGTGATCAGGCCGGAGTCCTGCCCGGGTCCTTCTACAACCTGTTCCCGTCCAAGGAGCAGGCCATCCTCACCGTGGTCCGGGAGGCCATCGACGCGGTCGATCCCGATCCCGGGCATCAGGGCACCGACACCCTGCAGGATCTAGTCGCCGCCTACGTCCGATTCCTCGAGGAGCAGCCGGCGCTGTCCCGGGTCTACATCCGGATCGGCGTGTCCGGGGCCGGGCAGAGCCCGGAGCTGACCGGGCGGATGGTCCGTCACCACCAGGAGAGAGTTGGCCGGTTCTCTGCGGCGATGAAGCGACAGAGCCCGGAGCTCGCCGAGACCATGGCCGAGCGCAGGGCCGAGACCCTGGTGCTGGCGTTGAACGGGATTGCCCTGCATCGGATCATCGACCCCGACTTCGATGTGGCCTGGCACGCCCATGCCCTGCTCGAGGACGCAGCGGCCGTTTCTTGAGTTCCGAGCTCGGTCGATAGGCTCCGGCGATGGATTTCGCGGTTCAGACACGCGGCGATTGGGATCTCGTGCTGAGGACGGCGAGATGGGCCGAAGAGCGCGGTCTGGTCGCCATTGCCCTGCCCGACCACTACCTGGAACGGGGCGACGACATCGAGCGCCCCGCCTTCGACCATCTGGTCCATCTCGCCGCGCTGGCCCGGGAGACGACTTCGATAGAGCTGGTCTGCCTTCTCTCCCCGGTCACCTTCCGTCATCCCGCCGTCTACTACAAGATGGGGGTCACCCTGGACGAGGTCTCCGGCGGCCGGTTCACGATGGGCATCGGCACCGGCTGGCTCGACGAGGAGTTCGAGCTGTTCGGTCTCCCCTACCCGGACCGGCGCACCCGCTTCGAGATGCTCGAGGAGTGCCTGGGCTATCTCTCGGCGGCGATCGCGGACCAGGGCGGCGGATTCAGCGGTAAGCACTATCAGCTCGCCGAGATCCAGCCTCGCCCCCGGCCCCGCAACCTCAGACTCCTGGTGGGCGGGGGCGGAGCGGAGAAGACGCCGAGGCTCGCCGGCAGGTACGCAGACGAGTTCAACATCTACGCCTGCCCTCCCGATCAGTACAGGGCGAAAAGGGAGATGGCCGCCAAGACGGCCGCCGATGCCGGGCGTGATCCCGAGGCGATCCTCTTCTCCACCGCCTGCCCCGCCATCGCGGCGAGAAGCGAGAGCGACTACCGGCGATTCCTGGGGATGCTGGCCGAGCGCACCAGGTCGACTCCGGAGCGAATCGAGCAGGTCTACGACGAGCGGGGATATCCGCACGGGTCCGGGTCGAAGCCGTCGGAGATGCTGGCCGCGCTCGGAGAAGCGGGCTGCTCCCGTTTCTATCCTCAGATGTTCCTCGGCAACCCCGACGACTTCGACACCATCCTCGACGCCTACCGCCCCTGAGCATGTCGAGCGTCGCCATCATCGGGACCGGGCTGATCGGTGCATCGGTCGGGCTCGCGCTCAGAGAGCAGGGCTGGAGGACCGTGGGTTGGGATCCTTCTCCCACCGCCCTCGAGCTCGCCACCGAGCGTCATGCCGCCGACTCGGCCGCCTCATCCGTGGCCGAGGCGATCGACGAAGTCGACCTCGTCGTCCTGGCCGGCCCATTGGAGGCCAACCTGGCCACACTCGGCGCCCTGGAGACCGGTGCCCTGGTCACCGACGTCACCAGCGTCAAGGTCCCGCTGCTTTCGGCGGCCCCGGATCGGGTTCGGTTCGTCGGAGGCCATCCGATGGCGGGCCGGGAGCACGCCGGGCCCGAAGCTGCCTCGGCGGCCTTGTTCCGGGGTGCGCCCTGGGTGATCTGTGGAGACGGCGCAACCGGTGAGGACGTGGAGCAGCTCAGCTCGATAGTCCGCTCGATCGGGGCCAACCCGATCGTCATGTCCGCCCAGCGTCATGACCAGGTGGTGGCGGCGGTCTCCCACCTCCCCCACCTGCTCGCGGTGGCGCTGGTCAACACCGTGACCGAGAACCCCGACGCCGCCGAGCTGGTGTCGGGGAGCTTTCGCGACCTGACCCGGGTCGCCTCCGCCGAGTCGTCCTGGTGGCCGGAGGTCCTCGCATCGAACGCCGATGCGGTCACCCTTGCCCTCGAGAACCTGAGGCGCAGCCTCGACGATCTCGGGGCTCGGGTCCGATCGGGCGACACCGAGGGTCTCGCCACAGCCCTGGAGCAGGCTCGAGCGCGCCGCGGCGCCATGTCGCCACCGGTGGCGATCGTCCAGGTGGTCCTCCAGGACCGGCCCGGGGAGATCGCCGCCGTGGGTCACGCTCTCCAGACGAGCAAGGTCGATGTGCGCGACCTCCAGCTCCGCCATGCCGTTCATGGCGGAGGGGGCATCCTCAGCCTCTCGGTCAGGCCCGGTGAGGCGGAGACGCTGAAGGCCGCCCTGGTCAAGGAGGGTTTCGACATCGAGGTCGACGACTAGCAGTAGCCTCGCCGATCCCACTGACAGGAGCCCTGTTTGAAGTACTCGATAATGACCGAGCCGCAGACGGGAGGCACCTACGACGAGATCCTGAGGGTCGCGCTCCTCGCCGAGTCCGAAGGCCTCCACTCGTTTGCCCGATCCGACCATCTCGCCTGGGACAGGGAGCCGGCCCCCGACGCCACCGACGCCTTCGCCACCATGGGCGGGTTGGCCCGGGAGACCGAGACCATCCGGCTCTGTGTGTTGGTGACCCCGATCACCTTCCGTCACCCGGCGATCATCGCCAAGAACGCGGCCACCATCGATCAGATGTCGGGCGGGCGGTTCGACCTGGGAATCGGCACCGGCTGGAACGACTTCGAGCACGCGGCGTTGGGCATCCCCTTCCCCGAGTCCTCCGAGCGCTGGGCCCGGCTCGAGGATGCCATCGGCTACCTGGAGGCCGCCTTCGGCGAAGGCCACGGCGCCCATGCCGGCCCGTTCTACAGCCTCGACCTGGACGTCAAACCCAAGCCGGGCGGGATCAGGCTGGTCGTGGGCGGGAGTGGTCCGAGACGGACCCCCAGGCTCGCCGGCACCCACGGGGACGAGTACAACTTCTTCATGTGCCCGGCGGACGAGGCGCGGGCGAAGATCGAGGTCATGCGTCAGGCGGCCGGTGACCGGAGAGTCGAGGCGACGATGATGGGCCCGGTCACCGTCGCCGGGACCGACGCCGCCCTCGCCGACCGGCTGTTGGCCGCGGCGGGTCGCCGAAACATCACCAGCGACGAGCTGATCTCGCGCTGGGAGAAGGCAGGGCTCATGTTCGGCACCCCGGGACGAGTGCGGGAGAAGATCGCCGAGCTGGAGGAGGCCGGGGTGGAGAGGATCTACCTCCAATGGCTCGATCTCTCCGATTTCGACGGGCTTGCCGAGATGCTGGAACTGGTTCGCGGTTGAGCGGGCTCCCCGAGGCAAGTCGACGTCTGGCCGCATCCGTCGACGGTTTCGAGATGGAGATCCGCATGTTCCCGGAGGGGACCAAGACAGCAGAAGATGCTGCCCGGGCGATCGGCTGCCCGGTCTCGGCCATCGTCAAGTCGTTGGTATTCGTCCTGGTCGACTCGGCGGCCGAAGAGGAGCCGGTCGTCGCCCTGGTCCCAGGCGATCTCCGACTCGACACCGAGCGGCTGGCGAATGTCGCCGGCGCCACCCGGTCGAGACGTGCCACCCTCGACGAGGTGAGGGAGGCAACCGGCTTCTCGGCGGGAGGCACGCCGCCATTCGGGCATGCCCGCCCGGTTCGTGTCTTCGCAGACGAGCAACTCCGCCGCAACGACCCGGTCTGGGCGGCGGCGGGCACCCCGACCACGGTCTTCCCGATCTCGATCGTCGATCTCGACCGGCTGGCCCGGCCGGTTTGGGCCGAGTTGGCCGGATAGACGCGGCGATTGCCGGCCTCCCATTTTCCCTATCGTTGTAGTGCAAATACCATGACCGGGTGAGCGAGACCGCCCCCCTGCTTCAGATCGAGAACCTGCACGCCTCCGCCGGGGACATCGCCATCCTCAAAGGCGTGGACCTGACCGTGGACCGGGGGGAGATCCACGCCCTGATGGGGCCCAACGGCTCGGGGAAATCGACCCTGGCCTCGGTCCTGATGGGACATCCCTCCTACCGCGTGACCGAGGGGAGGATCCTGTACAAGGGAGACGACGTGACCGCCGCCGCGCCCAGTGACCGCGGGTCCCGGGGCATGTTCCTCGCCTTCCAGCATCCCGAGGCCATACCCGGGGTGTCTGTGATCCAGTTCCTCCGCCAGGCACTGTCCAACCGGACCGGGGTCGACCTGACCGTGCTCGAGTTGAGGTTGAAGGTCATGGACGTGATGAAGGAGCTCGGCATCGAATCCTCTTTCGCCGATCGTTATCTGAACGAGGGGTTCTCCGGCGGGGAGCGGAAGCGAAACGAAGTCCTGCAGATGGCAGTGCTCCAACCCGAGCTGGCCATCATGGACGAAACCGACTCCGGGCTCGACATCGACGCCCTCCGCACCGTCGCCGACGGGATCAACAAGCTCACCGGTCCAGACCGCGGCTTCCTCGTCATCACCCACTACCAGCGGCTGCTCGACTACGTGACTCCGGACCGGGTCCACATCTTCATGGACGGCCACGTGCTGGAGAGCGGCGGCGCCGAGCTGGCGGGCCGACTCGAAGAAGAGGGATACGATTCGTTCCGGCCGGCTTTGACCTAGTGCCATCCCCGTGATCGACCTATCCCACCTGAAGGCAGACTTCCCCATCCTGGCCGACGGCGTCCATTTCCTCGACTCGGGGGCGTCTTCGCAGAAGCCGATACAGGTGCTCGAGGCGATGGATCGCTTCGCCCGGACGTCCTACGCCAACGTCCACCGCGGCGCCTACAAGCTGTCGGTCGCCTCCACCGAGGCCTACGAGGCGGCCCGGGCCCGGGTCGCACGTTTCATCGGGGCGAGCGACCCGCGGGAAGTCGTCTTCACCCGGGGCACCACCACCTCGCTCAACACTGTCGCCTTCGGCTGGGGGCTGGAGCACCTGGCCCCAGGCGACCGGATCCTGACCACCGAGATCGAGCACCACGCCAACCTCGTCCCGTGGCAGATGGTGGCCAAGCGCACCGGTGCGACCCTCGACCATGTGCCGATGACCGACGAGTACAGACTCGACCTCGATGCCTACGAGGACAAGCTCGGGCCCGACGTGAAGATCGTGGCGGTCACCGGGATGTCGAATGTGCTCGGGATCATGCCCCCGATCCGCGCCATCTCCGACCTCGCCCACCGTCACGGAGCACGAGTGGTGGTGGATGCGGCACAGTTGGTCTCGCACGCGCCGGTCGACGTGACCGGTCTCGGGGCCGACTTCGTCGCCTTCTCC
>DASUSU010000047.1:0-7106 GCA_036374915.1 Acidimicrobiia bacterium
GGCCGATCAATGCGATGTCGAGCGGATGGGACGGGAGCCCGGGCTCACCTTCGTAGCCGAGGATCAGCTTCGACGCGTTCTTGATCTTCGTTACGAGCCGCTTACCCTCGCGCAGGACGTTGTTGTCGAAAGCCGTGTCGACGCCGAGCTTGGCCGCCGCAGACCAGTACCGGACGGCATCGGAACCGAACTCGTCGAGTATCTGAGTCGGAACGACGACGTTCCCTTTCGATTTCGACATCTTCTTGCGGTCCGGGTCGAGGATCCACCCGCTGATCGCCGCGTCCGACCAGGGCAGCGAGCCGTGCTCGAGGTGGGAGCGGACCACGGTGGAGAACAGCCAGGTGCGGATTATCTCCGGTCCCTGGGGGCGGAGATCCATGGGGAAGACCCGGGCGAACAGATCCGGGTCGTCGTCCCAATGACCGGCGATCTGAGGGGTGAGCGAGGAAGTGGCCCAGGTGTCCATGATGTCGGGGTCGCCCACGAATCCGCCGGGCCGGCCCCGCTGGCTCTCGTCGAACCCGGGTGGGGCGGCCGAGGTGGGATCGACGGGAAGGGACTCCTCCTCGGGGACGATGGGATGGTCGTAGTCGACCTCGCCGTCGGCGCCGACCGGGTACCACACCGGGATGGCCACCCCGAAGAAGCGCTGTCTCGATATCAGCCAATCCCCGGTGAGACCGTTGACCCAGTGCTCGTAGCGGACCCGCATGAAGTCGGGTACCCAGTCGAGCTCCTCCCCACGGGCGATCAGCCGGCTGCGAAGCCCGGGGTCGCGACCACCGTTGCGTATGTACCACTGACGGCTGGAGACGATCTCCAGCGGGCGGTCGCCCTTCTCGTAGAACTTCACCGGATGGGTGATCTGACGTGGCTCGCCGGACAGGTCGGCGGACTCCGCGAGCAACTCGACGATCCGCTTCTGTGCCTGGTTCGGGTAGAGGCCGGCGATCTGCCGGTACGACTCCCGCCCGGTTGGTGACTCGATCCAGTCCGGGACGTCCTGGCTCAGCCGCCCGTTGTGCTGGATCAAGGCCCGGGTGGGCAGGTCGAGCTCGCGCCACCAGGTGACGTCGGTGGTGTCGCCCCAGGTGCAGATCATGGCGATGCCGCTCCCCTTCTCCGGGTCGGCGAGTTCGTGGGAGAGGACCGGGAGCCTCACCTCAAACAGCGGTGAGACGACGGTGGTGCCGAACAGAGCCCGGTATCGATCGTCGTCGGGATGGGCGACCAGGGCGACGCAGGCCGGGATCAACTCGGGACGGGTCGTCTCGATATGGACCGGTGATCCGTCATCGCCGTGGAACGACACCCGGTAGTAGGTCCCGGGCCGCTCCCGGTCCTCCAACTCGGCCTGGGCCACGGCCGTCCTGAAGTCGACGTCCCACAACACCGGCGCCTCCTGCGAGTACGCCTCGCCACGGGCCAGGTTGCGGAGGAAGGCTTTTTGGCTGGTGCGCTGGCTGTGAGGGTCGATGGTCGCATAGCTCTGCGTCCAGTCCACCGAGAGACCCAAGGTCCGCCAGAGGTCCTCGAACTGCTTCTCGTCCTCGGCGGTCAGACCGTGGCACAACTCGATGAAATTGCGCCGGCTGATCGAGACCGGGGGCTGGGCCGGCTCCTCGGGTGCCTCGAACCCCGGGTCATACGGCATGGACGGGTCGCACTGGATCCCGTAATAGTTCTGGACCCGACGCTCGGTGGGCAACCCGTTGTCGTCCCATCCCATGGGATAGAACACCTCGTTGCCGGTCATCCGCCGGTATCGGGCATTGGCGTCGGTCTGGACGTACCCGAACACCGAGCCCATGTGCAGCGACCCCGACACGGTCGGGGGCGGGGTGTCGATGGAGAAGATCTCCGAACGCGTTTTGGTGCGATCGAATCGATAGGTCCCCTCCGCCTCCCAGCGATCCATCCACTTCCGCTCCAGACCCTCCAGGGCCGGTTTCTCGGGGACATTCCTGGTCATTGGGGACGAAGGGTAACGGTGGAGAGAGGCGAGTCCGCAGCCGACATCGAGGCTCGTGATCGGAGCGCCTCGCCCCCGGCCACCTCTGCGGACCGGCCTAGAGCAGAGCGTCGGGCGACGCGGTGGCGACGATGCCTTCGACGCTGCGCGCCAGCCCGGCGTCGCCGGTCACCAGCACATCGGCTTGAAGCAGAGTGAGGGCGACGTACTCGGCGTCGTAGGTCGAGGGCCATCCCAGCTGATCGGCCACTTCCCAGGCCCGACGCCTGAGCACTGCGTCGCCGAGAAGCCTGATCGGCATCCGCCCGATCAGGGCGAGCCGGTCCCGAGCGACGTCGGCCGGGATCTCGCCCCTCTGCGCCGCCTCGTGAAGCGCGGAGAGAGTCTGGGAGCGCAACAGCGTCGGTGCCAGGAGCTCGAGCTCTTCCGGGACCGCAGAGCCCGCGCTCGCCAGGTGAAGGACGGCACCTGCGTCTACAACGAACTTGGCCATGTGGGGTACCTCGCATCGGGTGTGGAGCGGCACGACCATAACCACGCCTGATCGAGCCTCGGGGAGTTGCCATCTCCGTGGGAGCGCGTATGCTCCTGACCGACATGAACCGGCTCTACGCCCACGCCCACGATCATCACCACCCCTCGGCGGGTCGGATGAGCATGGGCTGAAGGCAACAGAGCCACACACCCAGACGCCGACCCGGAGCGGTCGGCGTTTCTCGTTTCCGAGGGCGACCGGCCGCAACGGGCGGGAAGGAATGCCCTGATGAAACCCGAGCCCACCATCCACCTGGCCGTCCCCAAGGGACGGATGGAACCCGGTGTGTTCAACCTGCTCTCCGCGGCCGGGATCGAGCTCCATGTCGGTCAGCGCGGCTATCGGCCGGTGCTCTCCGAGCCGGGGTTCGAAGTGAAGCTGCTCAAACCGCAGAACATCGTGGAGATGTTGGCCGCCGGCACCCGGGACATCGGATTCGCCGGGGCCGACTGGGTCGCAGAGCAGCAAGCCGACCTGGTCGAGTTGCTCGACACCGGTCTCGACCCGGTGCGGATCGTGGCCGCGGCCGCCGAGAGCCTGCTCGATGACGGCAGGCTCCCCGAGCGGCACCTTGTGGTGGCCAGCGAGTACGAGCGGCTCACCCGGGACTGGATCGCGGGCCTCGGCCTCGACGCGTCGTTCGTCCGTTCCTACGGGGCAACCGAGGTGTTCCCACCCGAGGACGCCGACGTGATCGTGGACAACACCGCCACCGGTGAGACCCTCGCCGCCAACGGCCTCGCCATAGTCGACGTGCTGATGCCTTCTTCGACCCGGCTCTACGCCAGCCCCGGAGCGATGGCCGACCCGGACAAGAAGAGCGCAATCGATGGTCTGGTGCTCAGCCTCAGGTCGGTGATAGAAGCGAGGAACCGGGTGATGCTCGAGCTCAACGTCTCGCTCGCCGACCTCGACGCGGTGATCGAAGCTCTGCCCAGCATGAGGGAGCCGACCGTGGCCACGCTCCACGGCGGGGCGGGGATGGCGGTGAAGTCGGCCGTTCCCCGAAGCGATCTGCCCCGGCTGATCCCCCGTCTCAAGCAGCTCGGAGCCACCGACATCGCGGTGTCCCGGCTCGACCAGATCGTCCCATGAGCGATCCGGCCGTCTACTCCCCCCCGATGTACGACCCCTCGGTCGACCTCGACCTGTCCCGGAACGAGGGGCGGACCCGGGCCGCAGAGCTGATCGCGGCTGTCGCCGATCCGGACCGGGCCGTCTCCCGCTACCCCGACACCTCGGGCGTGCGGGCCCGGCTCGCCGCGATCCACGGGCTCGACCCGAGCCGGATCCTGGTCACCGCCGGCGGTGACGACGCCCTGAGCCGGTGTTTTCCCGCCCTGCTCGGGGAGGGCGGGCGGGCTGTGACCACCTACCCGACCTTCGAGATGATCTCGCGCTATGCCGAGCAGAGCCGGGTCGACCTGGTCGAAGTGCCCTGGTGGAGCGGGCCGTTCCCGGTGGGCGAGATCGTCGCCGCGGCGCATCGGGGGGACACGGCCTTCATCGTCTCCCCCAACAACCCGACCGGTGCCGCATTCACCGGGACCGACCTGAAGCGGGTCGCGGCCGAGTTCCGTCACGTGGTCCTCGACGCCGCCTATGTCGAGTTCGCCGACGAGGACCTGACCCCGACCGCCCTGGGGATGGACAACGTGGTGGTGATCCGGACGTTGTCCAAGGCCTATGGGCTGGCCGGGCTCCGGGTCGGGTATCTGCTCGGCCCGCCAGAGTTGGTGAACCGGATCGCGGCGTACGGAAGCCCCTACCCGGTGGCGGCGCTCTCCGCCGCGGTGGCCGAGTCGCGTCTCTCCTGGCCGGTGTCGGAGACGGAGCGATTCGTCGAGGCGATCCGGTCGCAGCGGGCGGCACTGGCCGAGACCCTGTCCAGGCTCGGCACCCGACCCCTCCCCTCTCAGGCCAACTTCGTGCTCACCGAATGCGCCGACGCCGACTGGGTGATGACGGCGGCGAGGTCGCTGGGAGTGGCCTTCCGCCGCTTCGCCGATCGGCCCGGGATGGAACGGATGGTGCGGGTGACCTTGCCCGGGGACGACGCCGACTTCGATCGCCTCGCTGCCACCCTCGAGTCCACCCTGGCGCCCCAAGCCCTGGTCTTCGACCTCGACGGGGTCATCGCCGATGTGAGCCGCTCCCAGACCGTGGCCATCGTCGAGACGGCGAAGATCTTCGGCGTGGACGTCACCCCGGCCGACATCGAGCAGGGCAAGGCGAGGGGAAACGCCAACGACGACTGGGCCCTGACCCGGGACCTGTGCGCGGCCCGGGGGGTCGAGATCCCTCTCGACGTGCTGACCGATCGATACGAGGGCCTGTACCAGGGACGCGACGGTTCGCCCGGTCTCAAGGAGTTGGAACGGCCCCTGGTCGATGCGGGTACTTGGCGACGGTGGGGGCGGGACCGTCCGCTCGCCGTGGTCACCGGGCGTCCCCGATCCGACGCGGTGGAGTTCCTGGAGCGATTCGACCTGATGAGCGGTACCGCCGCCCTGATCACCAGGGACGAAGCCCCGCTCAAGCCGGACCCGGCCCCGGTGAGACTGGCCCTGGAGACCCTCGGGGTGACCGCGGCCTGGATGTTGGGCGACACCCCCGACGATGTCGTCGCCGCCCGGGGCGCCGGCGTGGTCCCCATTGGCGTCGTCGCTCCCGGTGACGACCCGATCCGGGCCCGGGAACGACTCCGTCTCGCCGCCCGGGTGCTCGATCAGACCACCGACCTCGAGGAGATGATGCCATGACACGCAGAGCCGAGATCAAGCGGGACACCACCGAGGTGACCATCACCGGTCATCTCGACCTGGACGGCACCGGCTCCGCCATGGTCGAGACCGGGCTCGGGTTCCTCGATCACATGCTGGTCACCCTCGCCAAGCACGGGCGATTCGACCTGGAGCTGGTGGCCTCGGGCGACACCGGCGTCGACGACCACCACACCGTGGAGGATTGCGCCATTGTCCTCGGACGCGCCCTCGACCAGGCGCTGGGCGATCGTTCCGGGATCCGCAGGTTCGGCTACGCCTATGCCCCCCTCGACGAGTCGCTGAGTCGAGCCGTGGTCGATCTCTCCGGGCGGCCGTGGCCCGAGATCGGCATCGACTTCTCCCGGGAGACGATCGGGGAGGTGGCCACCGAGAACATCGTCCACTTCCTCAGGTCGTTCGCCATCGAGGGGCGCCTGGCCCTCCACGTCGACCTCATCAGGGGGGACAACGACCACCACAAGGCCGAGTCCGCGTTCAAGGCGGTGGCGATGGCGCTGCAGGCGGCGGTGGCGGTCTCGGGCGACGACGTCCCCAGCACCAAGGGGACCCTGACATGAGCCGGCTGGTGATGGTGCCGACCGGCACCGCCAACGTCGCCTCGGTCTCCGCCGCCTTCCTCCGTCTCGGTGCGGAGCTCAGCACTGCTGCGGGGCCGGACCACGTCTCCGAGGCCGCCGGCGTCGTGCTCCCCGGAGTGGGCGCCTTCGGTGCGGCGATGGCCCGGGTCGACGCACTCGGTCTCCGCCCCGCGCTCTTGGACCGGATCGAGCAGGGCAAGCCGACGCTGGTCGTCTGCGTCGGCATGCAACTCCTGTGCCGGGACAGCGAGGAGAGCCCCGGCGCAGACGGTCTGGGGGCGATCGACCTCACCGTGACCCGGTTCCAGGGCCCGATCAGAGTCCCTCAGCTCGGTTGGAACCGGGTCGAGCCCGGGCAGGGCTCGAGGTTTCTCCAACCGGGATGGGCCTATTTCGCCAACTCCTACCGGATGAGCCGGATCCCGGATGGTTGGGAAGCGGCAACCACCGAGTATGGAGGGAACTTCGTCTCCGCCCTGGAGCGGGGCAACATCCTCGCCTGCCAGTTCCATCCCGAGCTGTCCGGCGCCTGGGGGGCGTCGCTCCTCGGGCGCTGGCTCGATGCGACCAGGGAGGCGGCGTGACCCTCGCCGCACGAGTCGTCCCCTGTCTCGACATCAAAGACGGTCGGGTGGTCAAAGGGGTCAGGTTCCAGGGGCTGCGGGACGCCGGGGACCCGGTCGAGTGCGCCGCCCTCTACGAGGCCCAGGGGGCGGACGAGATCGTCCTGCTCGACGTGTCCGCGACACCGGAAGGGAGGAACCACGGCCTGGACACGGTGCGCCGGGTCCGCTCCGTCCTCTCCATACCGCTCACCGTCGGGGGCGGGGTGCGCGGCGCCGACGACGCCGGGACACTGCTCGAAGCGGGAGCGGACAAGGTCGGGGTCAACACTGCCGCCGTGACCCGGCCCGCCCTCGTCGGCGAGATCGCCGAACGCTACGGGGCCCAATGCACCGTGCTCGCGGTCGACGCCGCCGCCGCCGGGCAGGGCTGGGAGGTGGTGGTGGAGAGCGGGCGGCGACGAACCGGCATCGACGTGATCGAGTGGTGCGAGAAGGCCACTGCGATCGGAGCCGGTGAGATCCTGCTCACCAGCTGGGACCGCGACGGCACCGGTGAGGGCTACGACCTCGCTCTGGTCGAGGCGGTCTGCTCGGCGGTCACGGTCCCGGTGATCGCCTCCGGCGGCGCCCACACCGCGGCGCATCTGGTCGAAGCCCTCGAGTCGG
>DASUSU010000048.1:0-2609 GCA_036374915.1 Acidimicrobiia bacterium
TCGCCTCGACGATGGCACGGGCATATGCCTCCGGATTCGAGCTCTTGAAGATCCCCGAGCCCACGAAAACGCCGTCGACCCCCAGGGCCATCATCAGGGCGGCGTCGGCCGGGCTGGCAATCCCGCCCGCGGCGAAGTTGACCACGGGGAGCTTCCCGGTCGAGGCGATCTCCCGCACCAGGTCGTATGGGGCGCCATGGTCCCTGGCGGCCGACATGAGCTGGGCCTGGTCCATGGTGGTCAAGGCCCGCATCTCGTTGGTGACGGTTCGCATGTGACGAACGGCCTCGACGACGTTGCCGGTGCCAGCTTCGCCCTTTGTGCGAATCATGGCCGCTCCTTCACCGATCCGTCGGAGAGCCTCGCCCAGGTTGCGGGCGCCGCACACGAAAGGCGTGGTGAAGGCCCACTTGTCGACGTGGTGCTCCTCGTCGGCCGGGGTGAGCACCTCCGACTCGTCGATGTAGTCGACACCGAGCGCCTGGAGCACGGCTGCCTCGGCGAAGTGCCCGATCCTGCACTTGGCCATGACCGGGATGCTCACCGTGGCCTGGATCTCCTCGATCTTGGTCGGGTCGGCCATTCGGGCCACACCGCCCTGCTTGCGGATGTCGGAGGGGACCCGCTCCAGGGCCATGACCGCGACCGCTCCCGCCTCCTCTGCGATCTTGGCCTGGTCGGCGGTGACGACGTCCATGATCACCCCGCCCTTGAGCATCTCGGCGAGGCCTCTCTTCACACGATCGGTTCCGGTGTCCACTCTCGGGCTCCAACTAGGGGAAGATCCGATTGTACAGGCTCGGATGCCCTGGGCTAAGAGACCAATTCGGCGTAGAGCTGCCGGTAGGCCGCCCCGACCACCCCCCAGTCGTACCGTTCGGCGAGAAGCGCCCCCACCTCGGCCAGCCGCGCCCGCTCTGCCGGATCTCCGAGCAACCCGGTAAGGACCGAGGCCAGCGCCTGGCTGTCCCCCACCGGGAAGAAGTGGGCGGAGTCCCCGGCGACACTCCGGAACGCCTTCAGATCCGAGGCGACGACCGCCGCCCCCGCCGCCATTGCCTCGATCAGGACGATTCCGAAAGACTCGCCCCCGGTCTGCGGGGCGACGTAGACCGCCGACGACGACAGAACCCTGGCCTTGGTCTCATCGTCGACCAGCCCCCACCAGGTGATGCCATCCAACCCCCGGTCGGCGCCCATGACGTGAAGCTCTGCCTGCGGCACCCGGTCCAGGACGGCGGGCCATGCCTCCAGGAGCACGTCGAGGCCCTTCCTCGGCTCGTCCCGGCCGAGGAACACCACCCGGCTCTGTTCACGAGGGGTCCCCACCCGCATCGAGGAGACATCGAGTCCGTTGGGGATGATCCTCGCCTCGACACTCGGCGGCAGCACCGACGCGGCCGTCTCGCTCACCGCGGTCAGCGCCCTCGTCCCGGCGGTCGCCCACCCGAATAGGGGCCTGACGACCCGATAGGCGATCCGCCCTCCTCTCCCCGGGGCAGCATGAAAGGTGGCGACCACCGGGCGGCCGGCGTGCACGGCGAACCAGGAGGCCAGGGGCATCAGCGGCTCGTGGACGTGGAGGAGATCGAGGTCGGCGGCCGCCGCCCTGATCCTGCTCCACCCGCGCGGGTCGAGCGAAATCGGCACCATCGAGCCGTTGCCGGGCACCGAGATGCTCCGACCCAAGTCGACTCCTTCGACGTGGTCGGGCAGACCCGGGCCGATCACGACGGCCCGATCCCCCTGACCCTCCAGATAGCGGGCCAGTCCCAGCACCTGGGCCTGGACCCCGCCCGGCACGGAGAGGTCGTAGGGGCACACCACTCCGACCCGGAGCCGGCTCATGCCCGGTCGGAGGGCCAGTTGGGCTGGACCAGATGCCACTGCTCGGGCGCGGCCCGGATCAGCGACTCCATCTCGTTGGCCAGGGCCTGGGTCATCGCGGCCACCTTCTCCGATCGTGTCCCCTCATCGGGGACCGGGATCGCCGGCCTCACCACCACCCGGTAGCCATCGCTGCCCTCGAAGTAGGTGGCCACCGGGAACAGCGGGGCTCCGGTGCGCAGCGCCAGGGTGGCGGGGCCCGGCGGCAAGGTGGTCCTCTCCCCGAAGAACTCCGCCTCCACCCCCCGCCCTTTCAGGTCGCGGTCGGAGAGGAGGGCGACCGCCTTGTTCTCCTTGATCGCGCTCTCCAGCTTGCGCATGACCTCGGTGCCGCCGGTGGCGAGCACGATCTCGATCCCGAAGCCTGCGCGCAACTCGGTGAACCAGTCGGTGATCCTCTGGTTGTCCAACTTCTCGGCGACCGCCACCACCGGGACCTTCTCGTCCACCGCGACCTGCGCCGCCACGTCCCAGTTTCCCACGTGTGGCAGCCCGTAGATCATCCCCGTCCCCTGGTCGCGCGCCTCGGTGATCCGCTCCAGTCCCTCCACCACGGTATGACGGCGCAGCTCGTCGACCGTGCTCCCCCGGACCCACAACGTCTCGGCGTAATAGCGGCCATAGGACTGCATGACCTTCCGGGCCGCATCTGCCGGGTCGACACCGTCGCCGTGCACCCGGCGCATGTGACGCCGGGCCATCTCGCGACGACCCGATGCGAA
>DASUSU010000049.1:0-6049 GCA_036374915.1 Acidimicrobiia bacterium
CCTACCTTTGAGCCGATTTTGAGCAACTACGTCTGTATCCATGGGCACTTCTACCAACCACCGAGGGAGAACCCGTTCACCGGGGTCGTCGCCGAGCAACCCACCGCCGCCCCGTATCACGACTGGAACGAGCGGATCACCGCGGAGTGCTATGCAGCCAATGCCAGGGCCGAGATCCTCGACGACTCAGGGGCCGTCGTCCGCACCGTCAACAACTACGAGCGGATCAGCTCCGATTTCGGTCCCACCCTGCTCAGCTGGCTCGAGGAGAACGCAGCCGACATCTACGAGGCCATCGTGGGGGCGGACGCGGCGTCGTCGCACCGCTTCGACGGTCACGGATCGGCGATGGCGCAGGCTTACAACCACACCATCCTCCCCCTGACCAATCAACGAGATCGGGTTACCCAGGTGCGCTGGGGGATCGCCGACTTCGAGCACCGGTTCGGTCGCCGGCCGGAGGGAATGTGGCTCCCGGAGACGGCCGTGGACAGCGAGACACTCGACATCCTGGCCCGGGAGGGGATCTCTTTCACCGTCCTCTCCCCATATCAGGCGGCGGCGGTGGAAGGGGAGAACGGCTCATGGCACGAGATCGAAGGCGGCGGTGTCGACACCCGCATCCCCTACTCGGTCGACCTCCCCGAAGGCAGGCGGATCAGCGTCTTCTTCTATGACGGCGCCATATCCCACGAGATCGCCTTCAACGGGATACTGGAGGACGGGAAAGCCCTTGCCGGCCGTCTGATCGAGGCCGCATCCGGCGGTGGCGACGGGCCCACGCTGGCCCATGTGGCAACCGATGGCGAGAGTTACGGGCACCATCACAAGCACGGGGAGATGGCCCTGGCCGTCGCGCTCGACCTGATCGACGCCGACCCGGCTGTCCGTCTCACCAACTATGCGGAGTTCCTCGCCCGCCACCCAGCCACCCGGAGCGCCAGCATCGTCGAGGACAGCTCCTGGAGCTGTGCCCACGGCGTGGAGCGATGGAGGTCGGACTGTGGCTGCTCCACCGGTCGCCATCCCGACTGGAATCAGCGATGGCGTGGGCCCCTGCGCGATTCCCTCGACTGGCTACGCGACCAGCTGGTGGGGCCGTTCGAAGCGGTCGGCTCCGACCTGTTCCCCGATCCATGGGAGGCGCGGGATGCCTATGTCGAGGTGGTCCTCGGGGGTGCTCCGGATGGGTTTCTCGACAGGCACGCCCGGCCCGGGTTGTCCGAGGAGGAGCAGAGAACGGCCATCGGGCTTCTCGAGATCCAGCACCGTTCGATGCTGATGTACACCTCCTGCGGCTGGTTCTTCGACGACATCTCCGGTCTCGAGGCCGTATTCGTGCTCCGGCACGCCGGGCGGGTCGCCCAGTTGGCTCGCGACGTGCTCCGGCTCGACCTGGAAACCGAGTTCCTGGCCAGATTGGAGGCCGCCCGGTCCAATCTCGACGGGATGACCGGCCGAGACGTGTACCAGCGTGAGGTCACACCCTTCCTGTGAGTCCGGCCGAGGTGCTCGGGCTCACAGAGGGCAAGGCCAGTTAGATTCGCCGCTATGGCGAAGATCCCGGCGACGACCAGGAGAGTGGTGATCGAGTCCGTCTCGCCGCGGGTGGACGGTGGTCGGTTCGCGGCCAAGCGGATCGTCGGGGATGCGGTGACGATCGAGGCGGACGTCTTCGGCGACGGCCACGATGCCATCGGCGCATTGGTCCGTCACCGCGCCGAGGGAGCAAGGAGGTGGACGGAAACCAGGATGTCTCCTCTGGGCAACGACCGCTGGGCGGCCGAGGTGACCCCCGATTCCTTGGGGGTGTGGCAGTTCGAGGTCGAGGGTTGGACCGACCAGTTCGCCACCTGGCTCGAAGGTCTGGACAAGAAGGTGGCCGCCGAGGTCGACGTGTCGGTGGACCTGCTCATCGGGGCCGGCCTGGTCACCGCCGCGGCCGCCCGAGCGAGAGGAAGACCTGCCCGTTCGCTCAAGAAGCATGCGGCCACCTTGGGCGACCCCTCCCTCGACCTGACCGAGCGTCTCGAGACAGCGTTCTCCGAAGACCTCAGGACCTCGATGGACCGCCATCCCGACCGCTCCAGGTCGACCCGGTCCGATCGGTACCAGATCATCGTCGATCGGGAGCTGGCCAGGTTCTCCACCTGGTACGAGCTGTTTCCCCGCTCCTGGTCGATCGAGCCGGGGCGGCCCGGGACCTTCGCCGACCTGGCCAAGCAGCTCGGCTACGTGGCCGACATGGGTTTCGACGTGCTCTATCTGCCTCCGATCCACCCGGTGGGCACCACCCACCGCAAAGGGGCCAACAACGCGCTCACCGCCCAGCCCGACGACCCCGGGGTGCCCTGGGCGATCGGCTCGTCGCTGGGTGGGCACACTGCGATCGACCCGGGTCTGGGCACGGTCGAGGACTTTCGGGCCCTGCGCGACGCCGCCGCCGGGCATGGTCTCGAGATCGCCCTGGATGTCGCCTTCCAATGCTCACCCGACCATCCCTGGGTCAAGGCACACCCCGAGTGGTTTCGCCACCGTCCCGACGGTTCGATCCAGTACGCGGAGAACCCGCCCAAGAAGTACCAGGACATCTACCCGATCGACTTCGAGACCGCCGACCCGCGTGGGCTGTGGATGGCGCTCAAGGGTGTCTTCGACCACTGGATCGGGGAGGGGATCAAGATCTTCCGGGTCGACAACCCACACACCAAGGCATTCGCCTTCTGGGAGTGGGTGATCTCCGAGATTCGCCGCGACCATCCCGATGTCCTGTTTCTCGCCGAAGCCTTCACCCGCCCCAAGGTGATGTACCGGCTGGCCAAGCTGGGGTTCACCCAGTCCTACACCTACTTCACCTGGCGCAACACCCGGCACGAGCTGACCGAGTACATGGCGGATCTGGCCGAGGTGGAGGACTTCTTCCGTCCCAACTTCTGGCCGAACACGCCCGACATCCTGAGCGAGCAGCTCCAAACCGGGGGACGGGCCGCATTCATCGGCCGGTACGTGCTGGCCGCCACCCTCAGCTCCAACTGCGGCATCTACGGGCCCGCCTTCGAGCTGATGGAGCACCGACCGCTCAACCCCGGCTCGGAGGAGTATCGGGACTCGGAGAAGTACCAGGTCAGGGAGTGGGCCCTCGACGACCCCGGCTCGCTCGCCCCGCTCATCACCCGGGTCAACGAGGCGCGTCACCTCCACCGCGCCCTTCAGCGCAGCGACAACCTCACCTTCCACCAAACCGACAACGACAGGCTGATCTGTTACTCGAAGCGGGCGGTCGGCGACGTGGTGCTGGTCGTGGTCAATCTCGACCCGAACTACGAGCAGGCCGGTCTGGTCGACCTCGACGTCGACGCATTGGGGATCGACCCCGAGCATCAGTACCAGCTCGACGACTTGCTCACCGACCAGCGCTACATATGGGAGGGTGCCCGCAACTACGTTCGGCTCGACCCGGCGGGGATCCCGGCCCACCTCTTCTCCGTTCGGAGACGGGTCCGATCGGAGCAGAGCTTTGACAACATCGTTTGAGGCCCACCAGCGAAGCGGCTCGGTGGCGTGGTACCACGACGCCATCATCTACGAGGTCCACATACGGGCCTTCGCCGACGCCAACGCCGACGGGATCGGCGATTTCAAGGGCCTCACCGCCAAGCTCGACTACCTGAGGGACCTCGGGGTGACCGCGGTCTGGCTCCTCCCCTTCTACCCCTCGCCTTTGCGCGACGACGGTTACGACATCGCCGACTACAAGTCGATCAACCCCGCCTACGGGACGATGGCCGATTTCCGTCACTTCCTGCGCGAGGCCCACAAACGGGACCTGAAGGTGATCACCGAGCTGGTGATCAACCACACCTCCGACCAGCACCCGTGGTTCCAACGGGCCCGTCGGGCCCCGGCGGGCAGCCCGGAGCGCGACTTCTACGTCTGGTCCGACGACCCCGAGTTGTACAAGGACGCCAGGATCATCTTCCAGGACACCGAGACCTCGAACTGGGCCTGGGACCCGGTGGCCAACGCGTACTACTGGCACCGATTCTTCTCCCATCAGCCAGACCTCAACTTCGAGAACCCTGCGGTGCACGAGGCGGTCTTCGAAGCCTTGGAGTTCTGGCTCGATGCCGGGGTCGACGGTCTGCGGCTCGACGCCATCCCCTATCTCTACGAGCGGGACGGCACCATGAGCGAGAACCTCCCCGAGACCCACGAGTTCCTCAAGCAGCTCCGGGCGCGGGTCGACGCCAAGTACGAGGATCGGATGCTCCTCGCCGAGGCCAACCAGTGGCCCGAGGACGCGGTCGCCTACTTCGGCCAGGGCGACGAGTGCAACATGTGCTTCCACTTCCCCTTGATGCCGCGACTTTTCATGTCGCTGCGCATGGAGAACCGGTTCCCCATCATCGACATCCTGGAGCAGACCCCGCCCATCCCGGAGAACGCGGCGTGGGCCATCTTCCTGCGCAATCACGACGAGCTGACCCTGGAGATGGTCACCGACGAGGAGCGGGACTACATGTACCGGGTGTACGGCCACGATCCCCAAACCCGGATCAATGTCGGCATCCGGCGTCGTCTCGCCCCGCTCCTCGGCAACAACCGGCGCGAGCTCGAGCTGATGAAAGCCTTGCTCCTCTCCCTGCCCGGCACCCCGGTGATGTACTACGGCGACGAGATCGGGATGGGCGACAACGTCTATCTCGGTGATCGAGACGGTGTGCGCACCCCGATGCAATGGTCGGGCCGACGCAACGCCGGGTTCTCCGACGCCAACCCGCAGCAGCTCTACTCCCCGGTGATCACCGACCCCGAGTACCACTACGAGACGATCAACGTCGAGGTGCAGCGGGACAACCCCAACTCCCTATGGTGGTGGATGAAGAGGGCCCTGTCGTTGCGGAAGGGGATGCCCGAGCTGTCCCGGGGCAGTCTCGAGTTCGTCCCCAACGACAACCCCAAGATCCTCAGCTTTCTGCGCACCCTGGGCGACTGCTCGGTGCTGGTGGTGGCCAATCTCTCCCGTCACATCCAGCCGGTCGAGCTGGAGCTGCCCGGTCTCGAGGGGGTGGAGCCGGTCGAGCTGTTCGGCCGGACCCGGTTCCCCGCGGTCGGCCCCAATCCCTATCGCCTCGCCATCGGGCCTCACGACTTCTACTGGTTCAGGCTGGACCGGTCGGAGGCGGAGGCCGAGGAGCCCGACGGGCTGCCCCGATTGGCGGTTCGGGGCGAGTTGACCGGGGCGTTTCGGGCCAAGGGGCTCGACGAGGTCCTTCTCGGCGACGTGGTGAGCCGACGTTGGTTCCGGAGCAAGGCACAGACCATCAGCGGAGGGCACGTGGTCGACCGGATCGAGATCCGCGAGGTCGGCGCCATGATCGTCCTGCTCCAGGTCGAGTACGTGGAGCAGGATCCCGAGGTGTACGCCATTCCCCTCGCGCTCGCCACCGGCGTCGACG
The DNA here is from genome assembly GCA_036374915.1 of Acidimicrobiia bacterium. Lineage (GTDB taxonomy): Bacteria > Actinomycetota > Acidimicrobiia > Spongiisociales > ZC4RG35 > JARDZU01. The sequence continues at coordinate 5,460 of DASUSU010000049.1, forward strand.
CGGAGAGACTGCTTCTCGACACGCCGTCGGCGGCCATCGCCGAGGTCGAGGCCGGGTCCGGGACGGGAGTGCTCTATGACGCGATGTTCGACCCCGCATTTGCCGCCTCCCTGGTCAAGCTGGCGGCCGGTCGGAAGAAGCTGCGGGGGGAGAGCAGCACGCTCGGCGCCGTTGCCATGGCCAACTCCCGCCGCTTGGCCTCCGAGATCGCCGGGCTGCCGGTGAGGGTCGGTGGGTCCGAGCAATCCAACACCTCGGTGATGTTCGGTGAGGAGCTGATCATGAAGTTGATCCGCCGCATCGAGCCCGGGCCCAATCCCGAGGTGGAGGTGGGCCGCTTCCTGACCGAGCACGCCCGGTTCGCGCGGACCGCGGCCACCCGGGGCGGGCTCAGTCTGGAGATGGGCGGTGCGCCGGCCGCCTTCACCGTGGTGCAGGACTACGTCTCCAACCTCGGCGACGCCTGGTCCCACACTCTCGACTCGCTCGGGCTCATCTTCGAGAGGGTGGCGGCGAGGCGGGCCGAGTTGGGCCGCCCTCCCCGCCCCAAGCATCCTCTCGAGATCGGCAACGACGAGCTTGATCAGGTT
>DASUSU010000050.1:0-17791 GCA_036374915.1 Acidimicrobiia bacterium
AACAGAGAGGCCTCATGAGGCCTCTCGTGGTATCCGGTGCGTGGCACCAGGTGCCTGGCAAGGGCCCCCGTGGAGGGGGCCCTTTCCATTCCTCAGCTCGGTTCGATTTCCTTGGCCGCCTCGATCCAGACCTCGACCATCGACTCCGTGGGGAGTCGGCGGACCACCCGGGCGTTGCCGTTGAGACCGATGATCTTGGCGAGCAGGGCGGTGGGGTTGCGTCGGCGAAGGTCACGAAGTGTGTCGACTCCGGCCGCGACCAGGAGCTCGGCATACTCGGCGCCAACCCCTTTCACCCGGAGCAGATCGGAGTGGTTGACCCACTGCTGGATGTCTCTCGGCTCGAGACCGGTCAAGGCGGCCAACTCGGTCCGACCCTTGCGGTCAGCGGCCACATCGATCAATGCCTTGCTCGTTCGCACTCCGGCCTTCCGCAGCTTGGTGGCGTCCTTGTGGCTGATGCCTGCCACCTGATCGATACGAGCCATGTGCCCCTTCTATGCCATGCCAGAAATCGGACGGCCCGACTTTAGACCGAAGAGATCAGGTCTAACCGGGGTGCTTGGGTCGCAATTCGACCACGTCGGTCTCGGTGTCGACGTCACGGGGAGCGAGGTCGGAGAACCAAACCTCGTTGACCCACTCTGGATGCGCCTGCCACAGTCGCTGGGCACCCTCGTCGCCCTCCAGGGACATCAGCCGGGGCCAGAGCGACCGATCGACCAGAACCGGGTTCCCCCAGCTGTACCTGTACTTGGGCACGGTCACCGGCTGGTCGGAGCGGGCGTGCGATGCCATCAGCTCCGCGACGACATCGGCTTCCACCGACGGCTGATCCCCCATCACGATCAGGGCCTTGTCACAACGGGAGAGCCGGGTGAGCGCGTCGAGCGCGACCCGGATCGAGGAGGCAATCCCCTCTTCCCATTCCGGGTTCTCGATGATGCCGACGTCACCGAAGTCGATGCTGTCGAGGATCCGCTCGTAGTCGTGACCGAGCACAACCCAGACTTCGTCGACGGGGAATTGACAGGTGCGGGCGACTACGTGGGAGAGCAGGTTGGTGTCACCCCAAGGCTCGAGCTGCTTGGGCCGGCCCAGGCGTCGAGACGCACCGGCAGCGAGGACGACGGCGGCGGTCGACATCAGAGACGCACCGGCTCACCTTGGAGCCGGGGCGCCTCGTCGTGCAGGTAGCGCTGGGAGATCATCTCTCCCAGGATGGCTATGGCCACCTCACCGGCCGACCTGGACCCGATGTCGAGACCGATCGGCCCGTGGATACGGCCGACCTGGTCGGTGGTGAAGCCAGAGGCGATGAGACGCTCGCGACGGGCGGCCGTGGTCTTGGCCGACCCCATGGCGCCGATGTAGCGGACCTCGGTGGGGAGGAGGATGGGCCAGAGCGGATCCTCGAAGCGACGGTCGTGGGTGAGGACCACGACGAAGGTGCGCGCGTCGAACGAGGAGGAGTCGACCACGGCATCGGGCCAGCCGACCCGGAGCTCGTTCGCCTCGGGGAATCGCTCCTTGGTGACGAACGCAGGTCGTGGATCGGCCACGATCGTGTAGAAGCCGAGCAGACCCGCGTGCTGAACCAGCTCCTGAGCGATGTGGACCGCACCGAAGACGAAGAGGTGGGGACGGGGCACGAGCACCTCGAAGAACACCTCGAGGCCGTCATACGAGAGCGTCGTGCTCGACTCGCGCGCCATCAGCTCGACAGCGTCCGATCCGACCGGGTCCGCCACACTGGCGGGGAGGGCCCCGGCGAGAACCACTCCCCGCCCGTCGAGAACGGCCTTGGCCCCGGCTTCGGGGCCGGCGATCACGGTGACCACGACGCCGAGCGCATCGTCGTCGACCAACTTCTGTGTGGCGTCGATGGCCGCGGTGCTCACCACGGCTCGATGTAAACCTGGATGGTCCCTCCGCATGCCAGGCCCACCGCAAAGGCGTCGTCGTCGGCGATCCCGTAGGTGACCAGCTCGGGCTCGCCCCTCTCCAAGACCGACAGCGCCCGCACCACCACGTCGTTCTCGACGCACCCGCCCGAGACCGACCCTTCCATCTCGCCGTCCGAGGAGACCAGCATGAGCGAGCCGGGCCCGCGCGGCGCCGAGCCATAGGCTTTCACCACAGTTGCCTTGGCCACCTTCTTGCCCTGGTCCAGCCAGCTCTTGCGATGGGCCAGCGTCTCTCTCATCCGGCAAGAGTACCGGTCAGGCGGTCCTGGTCTCGGAGCCGAGCGGGAAACGGGTCAGGGCGCCCACGCCGTGGGTGTCGAGCGGTGACGACACCAGGATCTGCTGGATGCTTCCCCCCGCCTCGACCACCGCCTCCATCGCCGCGGCGACGATGTCTTCCACCTCGAACATGGCCGAACCGCACAGCGGGCAACGATCGCCGGAGCGGGCGAGAAAGCCGCAGGAGTTGCAGATCGACCCCGGGCGCTCGAACTCCCCGGCAACGACCAGGGTGTCGACTGCCTGGGCATTGCACGCCGAGAGAGCGGAGGTGAGGCCGAGCACCGCCAGACCGTCGCTCCACGCGGTGTCGCACACCTGGCGGGCGAGATCCGACTCACGATGGCGGCGCACCTCCTCGGCGTGCTCGGCCAGCTGGACCCGGATCGAGTGCAGAGACTGCGTCTGCGGCCCGGCCTGGAACGTGACCCGGTGGAGACGCTCCAGGTAGGGATGGAGGGCACGGGCGATCTCGTCGACGGTCTCTCCGTGCCCTCCGATCGCCAGGTAGTCGAACGGCCGCTCCTGATGGCTCTCGAGAAGGACGGTGGCGGCGTCCCGCCACATCCGGGTCGAGACCTCGTCGGCCCGCCCCCGCACGGTGTGCTCCTCATACCCGGAGAAGCCTCCGTAGTTGGGCTTGCCGATGTCGGCCAGCAACGGCGGGCGCAACTCGTCCACCAGGTCACCGGAGGCGACGAATACCCGGGCCTGGGACCGGTCGGCCACGAGGACTCCCACCCGGAATGCTCTCGGGGCCGCCCGCAACGGTCTCAGATAAGGGCGGGGACCGAGAGCCGAGACGTTGGGCACCGGGTGCCCCAGCGACTCGAGCGTGAACACACCGTCGAGGTCGGAGGCGAAGATGGCGTAGGCCGGGGCATTGTCGGCCTCGAGTTCCACGGCATGGGAGTGAATCCGCTCGGCGTCGGCTCGCACCGACTTCTGTACCGATCGCTCCCTGCTCTCGGCGGCCTCGCGCAGTGGTCGGAGAAGATCGGTGAGCAGAGCCGTCATCCCACCGGGGCTGGGGCGACTCAAGTAGACCGAGATGAGCGAGCCCGAAGGGCTCCTCAACTCGGCTATCGGGTCTGCAAGCAACGGTCACCTCCCGACACCGGAAGATCCGATCCCCCGGCTGACGGTGAATCGCCGACCCGGATCAACCTACTCAAGCGACGCAGTGATGCGTGCCCGTGCCGTTGTTGCCCGGCCCCGGCTCAGAGAGAGCGGCTCAGCTCCGATGTCAGCTCCTCCAGCAGCCAGCCCAGATAGTCGAGGATGTCCCGCTGCTCCTCCGGCAGCCGATCGTGATCTTCCTCGACGTCGAGGCCGAATCGAGCCCCCAGGGCGAGCCGGCCCTCGTTGAGCACCCGGAGAAAGGCGTTGGCCTCCTCGTCGCTCAAGTCGCCCGGACCCTCGCCCAATACCCGTTGAAAGACGCGGCGGTCGGCGTATCGGGCCGCCATCAACTCCTCTCCCATCAGCCGCCACCACTCGTCGTTCGACTCGGGGTCGTCGAGATACACCGGGACCCGGAGCCGGAGCGAGGCCGGGTCGTCACCGGTTCGTGGCAGGCCGGCCAACAGGTCGAGCACCCCGGTCAGGAACGACTTCTCGTTGTCGGTGAGGTCGACCTCGATCCGCTCCCCAACCGCTTTGAACCGTTGTTGCATCAGTGCTCCATGGTGGCCCACAGACCATGACCGTGCAGCCGATAGCAGTCGACCTCGGCCTTCTCCCTCGGGCCGTCGGCGACGATGGCCCGCCCCTCGTGATGCACCTGGAGCATCAGCTCGGTGGCCTTGGCCTCGTCGTAGCCGAACAACTTGCGGAAGACGTAGACCACGTAGGACATCGTGTTCACCGGGTCGTTCCAGACCACGACCTGCCAGGGCCGGTCTATGTCCTGGTCCTCCCCGACGTCGGGGTTGATGACGGGCGTCGGATGCGTGGTCACCAGTATCAGATCGTAGGCGGAGCCGCGAACCTTCACTCGGGCTCCTCGCCGGAGAGCGCGTCGAGGAGCCTCGCCCGGCACACGGTCACCGCGTTGGTGAACCCGGGGTCGGCGTACGGGATCTCCGCCACCGGGAACGGGGAGCCGACCCCGACGAAGCCGGGCACCGGGTCGGGGAAGTCCTCGACCCCGAGCTCGACCATGCAGCGGCTGAAGCCCTGGAGCTGCTCCAGGATGATCTCTCGGAGCTCATCGTCGTCGCCGACGTCGAGCGCTCCCGCCTCCAGATGCCCGGAGCAGACCGAGACTGCCTCGGCAGTCGCCGGATCACCGAAGTCGAGAGTGGCCATGACCAGGTCGAGCCGGGGATGGCCGGTGGCATCGAGGGGGATCTCCTCGATCACCACTCCGTTCTCGCCGAGACAGCTGCGGAAGGCCTCGACTGCGACGTCGGAGACGACGGTGGTGGTGGCGGCCGGCGCCGTCGTGGTGGTGGCGGGGATGTCGGTGGCAGACGGTGCCTCTCCGCCTCTGGTGCATCCCACGACCACCAGGGCGGTCACCGTCAGGATGATTGCCCGCTGAATCAGATGCTCCTGGTGCCCTCGTCCCGGGTCTCGGTCCCGGTGAGGCCATCGGCCAGGATCATGGCCAGGTCCCGCACCCGAACATCGTCCCGACCCAGTTCCTTGATCCCGTCGTCGAGCATGACGAAACAGAACGGACAGGCGACGGCGATCTCGTCGGCCTCGGTGGCCAGCGCCTCCTCGGCCCTCTCGATGTTGATCTTCTTGCCGGTCGGCTCCTCCATCCAGAATCGGGCCCCTCCCGCCCCGCAACAGAGGGCACGGGTGCCATGACGGGGCATCTCGACCATCTCGACCGCATCGGAGGATCCGATCACCTCTCGGGGTGACCGATAAATGTCGTTGTGACGCCCCAGGTAGCAGGGGTCGTGGAAGGTGACCCGTCTGGTCTCCCCATCCTCCCCGGTCGGTGCGGGGATACGGCCCTGGGTGAGCAGCTCGGCGAGAAGCTGGCTGTGGTGGACCACTTCGTAGCTCCCGCCGAGTTGGGGGTACTCGTTGGCGATGGTGTTGAAGCAGTGGGCGCACTGGGTGATGACCCGGGTGACCCCTCGCTCGCCGAAGGTGGCGATGTTCTCCAGGGCCAGCTGCTGGTAGACCAGCTCGTTCCCGGCACGGCGGGCAGGGTCGCCGGTGCAAGCTTCCCTGACCCCGAGGATGGCGAAGTCGATCCCGGCCCGGTGGAGAAGCCGGGCCAGCGCCACCGAGACCGCGGTGTTTCGGTCGTCGTAGGACCCGGCGCACCCGACGAACCACAGATAGTCGGCGCTGTCCTTCCCGTTCTCGCCGAGCACCGGGATCTCGAAGTCGAGCTCTTTGGTCCAATCGGCCCGGGCCTGCCGGCTCAGCCCCCAGGGATTTGCCTGATTCTCCATGGACACGAACGCCCGGCCCAGCTCGGTGGGGAACTCGGACTCCATGAGGGTGAGGTAGCGGCGCATGTCGAGGATCCGGTCGAGGATCTCGATGTTCACCGGGCAGATCTCGTCACAGGCGCGGCAGGTGACGCAGGCGAACACCTCCTCGGGCCGGACCCGGTCGAAGAGATGGCCCTCCCCGTCGAGCATGGCCAGTGTCGACACCGGGCCGGAGACGCCCACCACGGAGGCGGCGACCTCACCGGTCTTGAGCACCATCTCCCTGGGGTCGAGCGGTTTGCCGGTGATGTTGGCCGGGCACACCGATGTGCATCGGCCGCAGATGGTGCAGGCGTCGGTGTCGAAGAGCTGCTTCCAGGTGAGATCACCGACCACCGAGGCGCCGATGGTCTCGATGTCCTCGGCCTCGAGCAGATTGGGCAGCTCACGCATCGCCCCCTTGGGCCGGGGGTGGGCGGAGAGGAACATGTTGGCCGGGGAGGTGAACATGTGCCGCAGCTTGGTGACCGGGACCACGACGAGGAACCCGACGAACGACGCGACGTGGGCGATCCAGAGTGTCTGATGCAGCCCGGCGGCAGAGCCCTGCCCGATCAGGCCCGAGAGCGGGTAGCCGACGAAAGACCACACCTCGAAGTCGGGACGACCGACCAGTGCGATTCGAGCAGCCTCGGTGAGAAGCCCGGTCAAACCCATGAACAGGAGGAGGCCCAGGATCAGGGCGTCCTCCGGCTTGGTCTTGGTCCGTAGCCGCCGCGGCCTCAACCCGTAGCGGTTGAGCACGAACAGCCCGACCCCGCCGAGAAAGACGAGCGAGGCGAGGTCGAGCACCGCCGAGTAGCCCTGATACACCACCCCGTGGAGGAACTTCAGGTTGGCGGGGAGGATGTGATCGATCTCGAGGATGACCGTTCCCAGGAAGAGGACGAGGAACCCGTAGTACATGGCGGCATGGATCAACCCCATCCTCGGGTCGCGGAGCAGGGTCTTCATCCGGAGCCCGGCATCGAGGTCCTTCACCCTCCGCCGCCACAGCCCGCTTCGACGGTCGGCCCCGCCCAGAGCCCAACTGCGGGCCCGGACCGCGAACAGATGGAGCATGAGCCAGACGAATCCGGCGACACCGAGGTAGAAGACGATCTGGACCGGGGCAGCGATGTTGACGAACACCTCCCGGCCCACCTCGTGCACCGGATGCTCGGGGATCGTCCCCAACACACCCAGTCCCAGCGTTGCCAGGGCGAAGAGGATGCCGAGGGCCTCGATGACCTGAGCCGTGGCAGGTCGCCGCCGGCTCGACTCGGATTGCTCTCGTCGCTCCTCGGTGACGGCCATGGCCGGCGAGTGTAGAAGCGGTCCCTTGTCTCTCCGCACCGCGCCGGGGCCGGCTGGTGCCCTCCCCGTGGGGCAGCGGATGACGTCGCTCTCCGCTAAGTTCGAGCTTCATCGAATCTGACCATTGACATCCGACCACTGTCCGAGTTAGGCTACATTCGATAGTTATCGAATCCCTCTCCTAGGAATCAACATGGTCGAAGTCATCGCTCCACAATCGAAAGTCAGGGATCTCACTGCTGCACCGCGACGCATCCCGATCGAGGTCGACGGGGTCGGCACCTACGAGATCATCCTCACCATGTGGACCGTGTTCAATCCGGAGGAGAGCGGGTCCGGCTTCGATCTGGGGCCGGAGTGGCTGACCCGGGTTCGGGAAGCCACCCCCGAAGACCTGGCCCTGGAGTTGCGGGCATTGGGTGGCCCCCATTGCTCGGTCTGGCTCGGGCTTCTCGGTCTGGTGGCGGCCGCCCCCCACCCCCACGACCCGGATCGGGTGGTCGACTGGCTCGGCTCGATCAACCCACAGCGTCTCCGTCGCTGGCTCCTCGACTACGCCGGCGAGTCCGCCGATCCGGGGCTGGTGGAACAGGGCGCAAACGGCGACATGGATGCGGTCCGTCAGATCCTGTCCACGGTCAAGGGCGGCAAACTCGACGAGGAGTTGCAGAACCACCTCGTCTCGCTTTTCGAGATCCCGGGCGAGGAGCTGCGCGACCGCCTGGTCACCGTCATCCGACGATTCCGCGCCGAGGTGTTCAGCGAGCACGAGGAGACGTTCACCGCGGCAATCAATCGGGCCGCCGCGGCGCAACGGGCCACGTCGGCCCGGGACAGCGCCAAGGCGGTGATCGAAGAGGTGACCAACGGTCTGGACTACGAGATCCCGCTCGGTGTCTCCAGGGTGACCCTGGTCCCCTCCGTGGTGGTGAGGCCACTCTCCCTGATCGACCAGCACCGGGACACGCTCCTCGTCTTCTACGGGATGGCGGACGAGTTCATCGACTCCGACCCCGAGGCGCCTCCGTCGTGGCTGGTCAAGACCTACAAGGCCCTGAGCGACGAGCGACGGCTCCGCATCCTGCGCCGGCTCTCCGAGGAAGAGGCGTCGCTGGACGACCTGACCAACCTCCTCGGGCTGTCCAAGTCCACCGTCCACCACCACATGAGCGTGCTTCGGGGGGCCGGTCTGATCCGGGTGAGGATCAGAGGGAGCAAGGACGAGCCCAAGGAGTCCAAGACCTATGCCCTGAGGACCCAGGCCTTGGCCAACGCCGGAGCCTTCCTCGACACCTACATCAAGACCGACCGGCCGGCCGCCTCATGAGGATTCCCCAATGACACCGATGATCAACGAAACCATCGTCCACGATCGGGTACAAGGCGCCATCGAGCGCGCCGAGAGCCGACGCATGGCCCGGGCGGCGCGCGCCGGGGCACTGCGGCGGGCCGGCCTCCATTCCTTACGGGATGCGGTCGGTCACGGGCTCATCGCAATTGGCGAGCGGTTGGTGGATCGACCTCCCATGCCCGATCCCGCCACTCTCCGCAGGGCTGCGTGAGCCATGGTGGTCTGAGGTTCGGTGAACCGGTCACCGGACCTCGGGCTCCCGTTCAGGACCCGAACACCGAGCGGACGAAGAACCATGCGTTGGACGGGCGCTCGGCGAGACGACGGGTGAGGTAGGGATACCACTGGGAGCCGAAGGGGAGGTAGACCCGCATCGGGAACCCCTCCGCCACCAGCTCTCGCTGCAGACCGGAGCGCACGCCGTACAGCATCTGGAACTCGAAGGGTTGTTCCCGATCACGGGCCAGCTCTCGAGCCAGGCCGACCAGTTCGAGGTCGTGGGTGGCCACGGCCGGGCGAACCTGCTCGGCTGCCATCAGGGTGCGCAGTTGACCGGCATAGGCCCGATCGACGGCCGTCTTCGAGGTCAGCGCAACCTCCGCCTCCTCCACGTATGCACCCTTGCACAGCCGGATGTGCCCGCCCAGCGGAATCAGCCGCTCCAGGTCGGCCGGGGTGCGATGCAGGTAGGCCTGGAGGGCGAGCCCGAGATTGCCATGATGAGTCTGCGTCTTCTCGTAGATGCGAACGGTGGCATCGGTGAAGCGGGAGTCCTCCATGTCGATCGTGACCGTGGTCGACACCCGATGCGCCGCCTCGGCCAGACTGTCGAGAAGCTCGATCGCCAGCCCTTCGTCGATTGCCAGTCCGAGCTGGCTCAGCTTGACCGAGATGTTCGCCTGAAGACCCTCGGATCCGATCCGCTCCAACCCCTCCAAATACTCCTCTCTGGCCGCCACGGCAGAGGCGCGGTCGGAGACCTCCTCCCCGAGGAAGTCGAGGGAGACCACCAGCCCGTCGTCGTTGAGCCTCCGAGCGACGGAGACTGCGTCGTCGAGCGTGTCGCCTGCCACGAACCTGTGGGCAAGTGCCCTGCCTGGTCGAGTTCCGGTGATCGTCTTCTCCACGGGTCCTGCCTCGGTGAGGGCAATCACCGCTTTGGAGAAAACGCTCAACCCTGCTCCCCGAGCTCGGCGGCACGTCGCGCCGCGGCCCGGACCGCGTCTTCGACCAGGGCGCGGAACCCGCGCTCCTCGAGGATGTGCACCGCGGCGGCGGTGGTGCCGCCCGGTGAGGTGACCTGAGACCTGAGCTCGGCCGGCGAGCCATCGGTGTCGGTGAGCAGATGCCCCGCCCCACGGATGGTCTGATGGACGAACTCCTCTGCGATGTCACGGGGGAGCCCTTCCCGTACCGCGGCCTCGGTGAGCGCCTCGGCGAGGAGGAAGACGTATGCCGGCCCGGTGCCCGACACTGCGGTGACCGCGTCGAGCAACGACTCGTCCATCACCCTGACCGCCCCCACGGCGCCCAGCACCTCGGTGGCGAGCTTGAGGTGCTCGTCTCCGGCATGGGCGCCTCGGGCGATGCCGGTGACGCCCTCACCGACCAGGGCCGGTGTGTTGGGCATGGCCCGGACCACCGCCACCTCGCCCAATCGCTCCTCGTAGGTCCTGGTGGTGATTCCGGCGGCCAGCGAGAGCAGCATCTGACCGGCATCGACCCGGGTGGCGAGCCGATCGATCACCACTCCGACGTCTCGCGGCTTGACCGCGATGACCACGACCTGGCGGGCTTCGATCGCCTCGACCGGGTCGAGGGTCACCAATGATGTCGACCGCTGCGCCAGGTCGGAGACGCGATCCTCGCGGCGCACGCACAATGAGAGCTGGTCGGGCGCCCACCCGGCGCGTTGCAGGCCGCTGAACAGCGCCTCGCCCATGGCGCCGACGCCGATGATCGCAACCGAGGGGTGGTCGTTCATGGGCGGATTATATGAACCGATCGGACCGGGGCCCATGGGTGATCAACCGGTAGAGGCGGCCACGGCGCGGTGGTGGCAGCCCTCTGTGGTGGGATTACTTCTCGCCGACCCGGCTGCGGAGCCGGCGAATCTCGTCGTAGACGCCGTCGGTCAGGGTGGTCGAGGCGGGGGCCGAGACTCCCTTCAGGTTGGCCGGGGTGCGCACCTTGTCCGGGGCCAGTGCGATCGGCGTCGGTTCGATCACCAGGTCAGGCTCGTCGTCCTCGTGGGACAGGTCGATGTCCTCGGCATCCTCGCCTTGCTCCCCATGTGCCTCGGGCTCGAACTGCCCACCGTTCTCGGACCAGTCGGTCACCGTCGAGCCGGGGGCCACCCCCTCGGCCAGCCGGTCCAGCCAGTCGGTCTCACCTTCCTGGTTCGTGACCATGTCGGCCAGGTCGAGCCGCTGGAGGGTGTGGAAGATGCGCACCGCACCGCCCCGGCCGTATCGGCTCTCCAGGGCGTCGAATGTGAACGTCGGCACGAGATTCACGAAGACCTGCCAGTCCCCGGGCTCGATGGTCACCGGCTCCCCGATCTCGGGGATCAGCTTGACCGCGTTCGCCTCCATCAGGCCGGAGGCGACCACCTCCCCCTCCAGCGACTGGAGCGCTTCAACATCGAGCAGGACCTCCTCGACGGTCCAGCCCTTGGTGTCGGGACCGTCGGCGGCGCCCACGGCAAAAGAGCCCTCGGCGACGGTGGACAGGACGTAGAGGATGTCGGCGACCCCGGCCCGGTCGACGCCGTTGTATGCCCCCTGAGCACCGGTCAGCTCGGCTCCGGTCACCCGCCCCTCGCGGAAGTGGACCCGTCCGTGCCTCTGACCCTCGATGTCGAGTGAGCCCGTCTTCTTGGTGACCTGCATGATCTGGAGCAGGTCGTTGATACTCCAATCGGAGAGCTGACCCGAGAGATGCATCTTTCCTTCCGTTTCCTTCAACGGGCATATCGGCAGGAAAGGTCGATTGGTTGAGAAATTCAGGTCTTCTTGGCCGCTTTCATCGCCTTCTTCTTCTCTCGCAGCACCAGTACGTCCTCGAAGGTGGCGACATCGGCGATCGAGGGCCAGTTGGCCGCCTTCTCCTCCCATCCATCGGGGCGCACCCCTAGCCGTTTGCCCAGAAGCCCGACGAAGATCCTCGACTTCTCCGCGCCGAACCCGGGAAGGGCGCGCAAGCGACCGAGCAGCTCGGCGCCGCTGTCCGCGGTCGACCAGAGTGACCGGGCGTCCCCGCCGTACTCCTCCACGATGACGCGGGCGAGATCCTGCGCACGCTTCGCCATCGAGGCCGGGTATCGGTGGATCGCCGGCGGTCCCCGGAACACCTCCTCCAGCTTCTCCAGGTCGGTGGCGACGACCAATGCCGGGTCCAGCTCGCCACCGAGCCTCTCCTTGAGCAGATACGGCCCGAAGAATGCGCGCTCCATCGGGAACTGCTGGTCGAAGAGCATCCCGAGGAGAAGGGCAAAGCCGTCGACGGCGAGCAGCCGGTTCGCCTCGTCGGACTCGGTGAAAGAGAGGGAATCGGGCTGGTCCATCGGGCCAACCTAGCGGTCAGAGGAGAAGGCGGATGAAGACGTAGAGCACCAGCAGCCCGGCTGGGGCGTATGCGGCTATATGAGTGGGATCTCTGCGTGGCTCGTTCATCTCTATGGTCTCTCTGACGCAACTTATGGTGAGATGGTTCCCGGATGAATAGGGGTTGCCCCCTATTCCACCCGGGGTCTGTGACAACAATGTGAACGGACCGGATATGTCCAGTGACATCTACATCGTCGACGCCTGTAGGGCCCCGATGGGCAAGCTGGGTGGGCAGTTGGCCCATGTTCGGCCCGACGACCTCGCCGCCCACTCCGTCGCCGCCCTGCTGAGGCGCAATCCCGGTCTCGACCCGATGGCGATCGAGGACATCTACTGGGGTGCGGCCAACCAGGCCGGCGAGGACAATCGCAATGTGGCCCGAATGGCGGGGCTCCTCGCCGGGCTTCCCATCGAGGTGCCCGGGGCAACGGTCAACCGCCTCTGCGGCTCCGGGATGCAGGCTGTCGTGTCCGGAGCGCAGGCGCTGGCCGCGGGATGGGGCGAGGTGATGGTCGCCGGCGGCTCCGAGTCGATGACACGCTCCCCATACGTGGTGATGAAGGGGGACCGCGCCTTCGCCACCGGTTTTCCCGAGGCGGCGGACACCGTCCTCGGCTGGCGTCTGGTCAACCCGAGGATGAAAGAGCTCTACCCCCCGATCACCCTCGGGATGACCGCCGAGGTCGTCGCGGCCAAGTACGACATCACCCGGGAGGACCAGGACCTCTTCGCCCTGCGCAGCCATCGGCAGGCCGTCGCCGCGGTCGAGGCAGGTCGGTTCCGTGACGAGATCGAGCCGATCGAGGCACCCACCGACGCCCGACGCCGCACCACTGTCGAGATCGACCGCGACGAGGGGCCCAGGGCCGACACCTCGCTGGAGGCACTGGCCGACCTGCCACCGGTCTTCAAGGAGGATGGTTCGGTGACCGCGGGCAACTCGTCGCCGATGAACGACGGGTCTGCCGCTCTGTTGCTCGCCACCGAGTCCGGCCTGAAGACCCACGGTCTCACCCCGATGGCTCGAATCGTCTCGTCGGCTGCCGCCGGGGTCCATCCCGACGTCATGGGGATGGGCCCGGTGCCGGCATCGGAGAAGGCTCTGGCCCGTGCCGGGATCGGGAGCGAAGACCTCGACCTGGTCGAGATCAACGAGGCGTTCGCCTCCCAGGCGGTGGCGAGCATGCGTCTCCTCGAGCTCGACCCGGACAAGGTCAACGTCAACGGAGGAGCGATCGCCATCGGGCACCCGCTCGGCGCCTCCGGGGCCAGGATCCTGACCACGCTGGCCCACGAGTTGCGTCGCCGTCGGGGCCGGTACGGGCTGGCCACGATGTGCATCGGTGTCGGCCAGGGGATCAGCACGGTCATCGAACGTGTCTGAGGGTCCGCTCCATGGGATCCTCGTCGTCGAGTTCGGCAATCTGATCGCCGCCCCCTACGCCGCCATGCTCCTCGCCGACCTCGGGGCGCGTGTGGTCAAGGTGGAGCCGCCGGGAGGTGACTTGGGTCGGGGCTTCGGCCCCTATCAGAACGGCGAGTCGACCTTTTTCATGATGGCCAATCGGGGCAAGGAGTCGCTCGCCATCGACCCCAAGGACTGGGTGTCGAAGCGAGTTCTGGACAAGCTGGTGAGCAAGGCGGATGTCGTGGTGCACAACCTGCGCCATGGGGCGATGGAGCGGATGGGACTGGGCGAGAGCCGCGCCGCCGAGCTCAACCCTCGGCTCGTCTACACCTCCATCTCCGCCTTCGGCGCCGAGGGGCCGTATGCGGAGCGGGCCGGGATCGACATCGTCTTCCAGGGCGAGTCGGGGATGATCTCGATCACCGGGGATCCCAAGGACGGGCCGCGCAAGACCGCAACCACCATCGGCGACTACGTGGCCGGCACCAACGCCGCTCTCGCCACCTGCGCGGCCCTCGCCGAGACCCCCCGCCGCGGTCGGCGGATCGATGTCTCGCTCCGCGACGGGGTGATGGCGGTCCAGTCCGGGTGGAACGCGCTCGCGTTCGCCGGCGGGGGGCAACCGGAGCGAACCGGGACCGCCAGTCCGTATCTGGCTCCGAACCAGGTCTTCGAGGCGGCCGATGCACCGTTCACCCTCGCCATCGTCTCCGATCGTCATTTCCGGATCCTGGCCGAGACGATCGGGCTACCCGAGCTGGCCGATGCCTACCCGAGCAACGAGCAACGGATGGCCAACCGTCAAACCCTGGTCCGCAAGCTGGGCAAGGTGTTCCATACCGAGACCGCCGACCACTGGGTGGGCCTTCTCGGCGAGGCCGGTCTTCCCGTGGGGCATGTCCTCACTTTGACCGAGGCCCTATCCGATCCTCAGGCGCGGCACAACGAGATGATCGTGGAGTACCGGCATCCGGTGGCGGGAGACGTGAAGGTGACCGGCTCGCCGATCCGCTTCGACGGCACCCCGGCCCGCGCCGGGGCCATGCCGCCGACATTGGGTCAACACACCAGGGAGTTGCTCGCCGAGGCGGGAGTCGACCCAGACACCATCGAGCAGATGGTCGGGGCCGGGACCGCGCTCGTATCGTGAGCGGCGTGATCCACTGGGCCGAGGAGGTGGGCGACGACTGGGCCCGGGTGCGGGCCGAGTTGACCCGGGCCTTCGAGGTGAGCCGTGCCTCCGCGCAGGCCGAGGAGTCGCTGGTCTACGTGGTTCGACAGGACGACCTGCTGGGGAGACGGGGGCCGGGCAACGCGATGGTCGCCACCGGGCTTCTCTCCGCCGCCCGCACCGCCGCACTGGAAGGGGCCCGGAAGGGGTGGACCGCCAACGTCGTCGCCTTCGACGAGGGCGCCGAACGCGAGGCGGTGCATGCCTGGGCGCAACGTCTGCTCGACTCGGGCGACGTCACCGGCGAGTTGGTTCACCTGGGCCCGGGCCACGTTGGGAAGACCCTGGCGTGAACGGGGTCGTCGTGGTCACCGGGGCTGCCCGCGGCATCGGGCGGGCCATCGCCGAGAAACTGGCCGGGACCGGGCCGATCACCGTCGTCGGCGTCGACATCGCCCCGGAGCTGGCCCTTTCCGAGCACATCACCCCGATCCAGGTCGACCTGACCTCCGTCGAGGGACCGGCTCTGGTCCGGGAGACGGTGAAGGCCGCGGGTGCGCCCCTGATCGGGCTGGTCAACAACGCAGGGATCACCCGCGATGCCCGGCTGGTCAACATGAGCGACGACCACTTCGCCCAGGTACTCGAGGTCAACCTGGGCGCCACCTACCGGCTGTCGGCCGAGCTGGCTCCCCTGATGTCCGACGGGGGGTCGATCGTCAACATCGCCTCCCGGGCCTATCTGGGCAACTTCGGGCAGTTCAACTACTCGATGTCGAAGGGTGGGGTCGTAGGGCTGACCCGGGCGCTCTCCCTGAGTCTGGCGCCGGCGATCAGAGTCAATGCGATCGCCCCCGGATTGATCTCGTCGGAGATGAGCCTGGCCATCCCCGAGGAGATCCGGGACAAGATGGTGGCGTCCATCCCCCTCGCCCGGATGGGCACCCCCGAGGAGATCGCCAACACCGTCTGGTTCCTCCTCACCCCCCTCTCCTCATACATCACCGGCGAGGTGATCGTGGTGGGCGGCGGCCGCAGCCTGAGCTGAAACCGCGTTCCTAATGCAGGGCGTCACGCATATGTGACGCGCTGCATAACGTTCGGGCGCTCCAGGCGCGGGTCAGCGTCGATCGAGGTACTGGGACTGGATGACACGCCCGATCCGGCCATCCAGGTCGTAGATGGCGGTGTCGGCCATGCCGATCCCGTGTGGCCGGGGGTAGGAAACCGACCTCATCCCGATCCAGGGACCGCGTGGCATGCGGTGCACATGGAGACTGATGTCGGGGTTGACGAACAGATGGACGGTCGGGTCGAGGAACTGCGAGTTGCCGTTGGCCATGTCGGCGAGGGTGGCGAGTCGGACGAAGTCGCTCGGCTCCTCGCCCTCGACCAGGGGGACCAGGAGCCGGAACCACGATGTGCCCGGTCCGGGTTTGTTGAAAGAGCCTTCCTTGGTCCGTATCTCGACCGCGTCGTAGTGAAAGCGGGGCATCTCGTCGTCCTCCCCAAAGTGCCCTCGCCAGCTGAGTCGATCCATGCCCTCCGGCCCGGTCGGCATCGAGTCTGTCTCCGGTGGCGGGAGGTCGAGATCGCCGATCCGGATCTTCAGCGCCCGGGCCCGGCCCAGTTCCACCGCCCCCGCTCGCAGCCAGGCATCGACGACCTGGACCCGGCGCCCCTCCCGCACCACGTCGGTCTCGACTTGGAGCGGCTCCAGTGGGATTGGGCGAAGCAGATCGACGGTGAATCGGACCATCTGCATCGGCTCGAGTGTGGGTACGTTCTCCACGGCCCGGGCCAGGATCCCGCATGGCGGTCCGCCGTGCTGGGCGTCGTCCGACCAACCGCCCCGGGTCAGCTGGGACGGGATGAGGTCCGCTCCGGCGAGGCTGAAGAGTGCGGACATGAGCCGGGCAGGGTAGATGCGGCGGTCAGGCGCGAATCAAGTCGTGGCAGGTCACGTAGTCACAAAGCATCCACCGACCGGATCGGACCGAGTCGGGGAGGCCGATGCCGAGGAAGAGGCGTAGTCGAGCCATATTCGCCGTGGTCAGTAGTAGTACCGGCTCACCGTCTCGGCCACCATGGCCGGCTTCTCCGCACCCTCGACCTCGATGACGACCTGGCGGTTGACCTGTATCCCGCCTTCCACATCAGTCACCGAGACCAGCCCGATCCGGGCGCGGATCCTGGAGCCGACCGGGACCGGGGCGGGGAACCGCACCTTCTCCAGCCCGTAGTTGAGGGCCATGCGGGGCGTCCCGACGTCGAGCTCGACCTGGGCGCTCAGCGTGACGGTGAGCGAGAGCGTGAGGAACCCGTGGGCAATGGTGCCTCCGAACGGTCCCGCCGCTGCCTTGACCGGATCGACATGGATCCACTGATGGTCATCGGTGGCGTCGGCGAAGGCGTCCACCCGTTCCTGGGTGATCTCGATCCAATCGCTGACCCCGATCTCGGTGCCGACCAGGTGTTGAAGGGCAGCCGCATCCATTCTTTATGCACTCCGTCACGTATGTGTGACGCCCTACATTAGGAACGCGTACCCTGCCCCCGTGCAGGTTCTCCAGACCAAGCTGGACCCGCGGTCCGAGGAGTACCGGGTCAACCGGGCCGCGATGGAGAGCCAGTTGGCCGAGTTCGAGGCGTTGATGGAGCAGGCTCGCCAGGGTGGGGGCGAGAAGTACATCAAGCGGCATCGGGATCGGGGAAAGCTGTTGGCCCGGGAGCGCATCGAGCTCCTCCTCGACCGGGACGCCCCTTTTCTCGAGCTCTCCACCCTGGCCGCCTGGGGCACCGACAAGAACCTCGGGGCCAACGTGGTCACCGGGATCGGAGTGGTCGAGGGGGTGGAGTGCGCCATCCTGGCCCACGACCCGACCAGCCAGGCCGGGTCGATGAACCGCTACTCGGTGGCCAAGACCCTGCGGTTCATGGACATCGCCATGGAGAACCGGCTCCCCCTGATCAACCTGGTCGAATCGGGCGGCGCCGATCTCCCCGACCAGGCCGAGGTGTTCATCGTCGGGGGCAAGTGGTTCCGAAACCTGACCCGGCTGTCCAAGATGGGCATTCCGACGATCGCCATCGTCTTCGGCAGCTCCACCGCTGGCGGCGCCTACTTCCCCGCCATGTGCGACTACGCAGTGATGGTGAAGGAGCAGGCCAAGGTGTTCCTCGGCGGCCCACCGCTGGTCAAGATGGCCACCGGGGAGGAGTCGACCGACGAGGAGCTGGGCGGGGC
>DASUSU010000051.1:0-4215 GCA_036374915.1 Acidimicrobiia bacterium
TGGATGATCACCTCCTCCCACACGGCTCCGCGGAGACGGTCCTGGAGATAGTGGACCTCGTCGAGGATCACCAGTCCCACCTTGCCGAGACGAGTGCTCTCGGCGTAGATCATGTTGCGCAGGACTTCGGTGGTCATCACCACGATCTCGCCGTCGCCGTTGATCACGTTGTCCCCGGTGAGCAGGCCCACTCGCTCCGGGCCGTAAGCGGCCGCGAAGTCCGAGTACTTCTGATTGGAGAGGGCCTTGATCGGTGTCGTGTAGAACGCCCTCTCGCCCCGGGCCAGGGCGAGGCTGATCGCCGCCTCGGCGACCAAGGTCTTGCCCGACCCGGTTGGCGCGGTCACCACCACCGACTGCCCCGACGCAATCGCCTCCCCCGCCTCCAGCTGGAAGTCGTCTGGCTTGAAGGGGATCCCCTCCCAGAAGCGCTCGAGCAGAGCCGTCACTTCTTCAGGACCAGACGCACCAGCCAGTAGGTGGCCTCGTACATCAGATAGAGGGGCGCGGAGAGGAGGAGAAGGGTGAAGGCGTCGCCGCTGGGTGTGATCAGGGCCGCTCCGAGCACGATGAGGAGGATGGCCCAACGTCGGCCCCGCCCCAGTTGCGCCGAGCCGATCACCCCGGCAGCGGATGCGGCGAACAGGAACACCGGGAAGAGAAAAGCGAGACCGAAGGCGAGCAGGAAGCGAAGGGTGAACGAGTAGTAGTCGCCGAGACGGAGGTTGGTGTCGACATCGGGGAAGATGTCGAGGAGGAAATCCAGCCCCCGGGGAAGGGTCCAGTACCCGAACAGGACGCCCCCGACGAAGAGCACGACGAGGGAGCCCACGATTGGGAATGCCCAGTTCCGCTCCCGGGGGGTCAGGGCCGGCTGGATGAAAGCCCAGATCTGGTAGAGCACCACGGGACTGGCCAGGATCAGCCCCCCGAACAGCGCGATTCGCATCAGGACCCCCCACTGCTCGGTGGCGGCCAGGGTCTGCAACTCGTTGTTGGGGGCTGCTGCGTGAAACGGCGCCTCGAGCACTTCGCGCAGCTGGTCTGCGAAGACGAAGGCGACCACCCCGGCGACGAGGATGGCGATGAAGATCTTGAACACCCGCCAGCGCAACTCCTCGAGATGGGCGAGGATCGATTGTGGTTTGTCTTCGGTCACTGCCCGGGGCCTTCTTCGGCCGCCCTCTTCTCCATCTCTTCGAGATCGGCCATAGCGTCGGCCGGGGTCGGGCCGGAAACCGGCTTCGGCCCTTTCCATTCGAGCCCGCCGGCTCCGGCCTGGTCGATTTCCCGACGCAGCTCCTGCGAAGATTTCTTCATCTCGTCGAGCGGCGCCTTGAGCTCCTCGCCCACCTGCTTGATGTCGGCTACCTCCGCCTCGAGCCCGCGCCGAATGTCACGAGCAGCCGAGCGCAGCTCGGCCGTCCACTCCCCCAGCTTTCGGGCGAGCTCGGGCAGCCTGGTCGGCCCGAGCACGACCAGGGCCAACAGGAGAATGATGATGATCTCGCCACCCTGGAGCATGAGCTGGAGGGTAACTGTCCCCCTGCGCAGCGGGTGAGCCGAGGGGAGAGCGGGAGATTACGCAACGAGAAAGGGTGGCGACCTCTCGGTCGCCACCCTTTTGCGTGTCGAGGGGCGCCCTGCCCGTGGCGCCCGTCGAAGAGACCTGCGTCTGTGTCAGCCGGCCAGAAGGCGGAACGGATCCGATTCTGCCTCTAGGGCGGCTACAAACGCATCGATCTCCCTCTCGGTGATCGGGTCAGGGTTGATGACCTGGAAGGCCACCCCCGTTGCCAACAGGACACTGACCACCCGGGAGTTGGCCGGCCTACGCTGGGGTTCGGTGCAGGTCGGGCACTTGAAGCGGTAGTCACCTTCCCGGCCACCCGGACGAAGCTCCAAAGCCACGTCATCGGGTGTGAGGTGAATGTCACCGCAACGGGTGCAGGTTGTCTTGATGGTCGTCATCCCTGTTCTCCGGTCTCCCATAACAAAATGGTGATCGGCAGAACGGATCGAAATCTGTAGCGCGAGCGACTAGGTCGTACGGCCCTTATCGATACCTGTCCCGGAGCGCCTCTCCGATGGCCGCTACCCGGGCTCGAACCTCGTTCCCGGCCAGCAGTTTCGCTCCCGATCCGAGCCGGAGCAGGAGACGTGCGGGGATCTCCGCGTCGGGCGAGAAGAAGAGGATCTCGGTGCCGCGCTTGGTCTGCTTCACCACCTCCACCGGGTAGTAGTCGAGGACCCAGGCGGCTTGCGAGGAGAGGGCGATCCGGGCCACCACGTCGTCGTCCGACGGCGAATAGGTGACACCCGGCTCGGGAAGGCCAGATGGCCGCTCGAACCCTTCATCTAGGACCTCGAGGCGCCTGATCCGGTCGACCCGGAACACGCGCTCGGCGTCCACGAGCCTGCAGTGGCCCTGCACGTACCAGTTGCCCAGTGTGGTGAAAACGGCCCAGGGCTCGATGTCCCGGACCGTCTCGGTTTCCCGGCTCAGCGACCTGTAGGTGATCCGCACCACACGTCGGTCGGCGGCGGCCCCCTTGAGCCTGCCCAGGGTCTCCGGCTCCCCGGACACGTCGACCGAGATCGCCGAGCCCGCCCCGGGCATCACCGCCTTTGCCAGCTTGGCCACGGCGCTCTCCAGCTCGGGCGACGCCTGACCCGCACCGACGATGGCCATTCCTGCGGCGAGGAGGCTCAGCGCCTCGGTCGACGTGAGCTTCGGGGCGCGGGCGAAGTAGTCGGCGGCGTCGATGACGACCTCGTCGCCGTCGATATAGGCCTCCATCAGGTCCCCCGGGCCGTACCCGGGGAGCCCACAGACGAACACCGTGTCCAGGTCCCTGGTCAGCTGAGCCTCGTCGTAGCCGAATCGATCGAGGATCTCCCTCACCTGGACCCCGTCCCTGGAGAGAACGTAAGGGATCAAGGCCAGGATCCGGGACAATCTGGAGACGGTGCGCGGGCTGGTCATCCCGAGCTCTCCAAGGCGGCATCGACCCGCGCCGCGATCTCCGCTCTCAGATCCTCGGGCCCGAGCACCTCGGCGGAGTCCCCGAAACTGAGCACCCAGCCGACGAAGGCGTCCCGGTTGGCCACCGGCACCTCGCATTCCAGCGGTGATCCGTCGGGCGCGGCGACGCCGAGGGTGCGGGCGGCCCACCAGGCCACGTCGGGATCGAACCTCACCAGCGCGGTGACCCTGTCGTCGGTCCCCGCCTCCCAGGGGTGATTGCTCATCGCCTTCTTCACGTCGAACTTCCTCGGGCGCTCGAAGGCGTCCTTCTTCTCGCCGACCACGACGCCGGACATGCGGTCGACCCGATAGAGCCGCTCCCCTTCGGGGCCCTCCCCCACCACGTACCAGTGGCCGCGCCGATGTCCCAGGCCGAATGGCTTCAGCCTCCGCTCACCCCCGTGATAGGCAAATCGAAGCTCGCGGCGCTCGGTTATGGCCAGGAACAGGTCGCCGAGCACCGTTGCCTCGGCGCCGAGGTCGGCGCCCAAGGGCTCGATCCCCACGCCCCGCTCCGCCCCGCCCAGCTTGAGAAGGCCATCGAGACCGGCGTTGGTGCCGCCGAGCCGCACCATCCTGGCCGCCACCGAGAGAGCCACCCGCTCCTCCTCGGTGAGACCGGGGTCGGGTATGGCGTACTTCTCCGGGTCGACCACGTACCCGAAGTCGACCTCCCAAATGTCCAACGCCTGTCGCTCCAGAGGGACGCCGAGACTGCGCAGGAGATCCTTGTCCCGTTCGAACATGCGGTGAAACGCCTCGTCGCTCTGCTCCCCGTAGCCAAGGACGGTGCGGCGGATGTCGTCGGCGGTGACCGGCACCGGTGACTCGAGCAGGTAGATGAGAAGGTTGAGCACCCTCTCCACCACGTTCTGCATGAGCCGATTCTGGTCGCTCCACGACCAGAATCGGCGCCTTAGGCCCTAGGTCATAAGCCATATGCGTCAGGCCAGAGACGTGAGGACGTAGCGGCGACTTCTGGCCTGTTGCCTACGGCCTATTGCTTGCTGCCGTCTCTGATCGCAGAGCGATCAGAGACTCTCTATGAGCTTCTCCACCCGTTCGTCGTGCGACTTGAACGGGTCCTTGCACATCACGGTCCGTTGCGCCTGGTCGTTCAGCTTGAGATGGACCCAATCGACGGTGAAGTCCCGCTTCTTCGCCTTGGCCGCCTTGATGAAAGCCCC
>DASUSU010000052.1:0-11988 GCA_036374915.1 Acidimicrobiia bacterium
GACTATCGACGACACGGGTGTTGGGCGAACCGCAAACCGGGCAGAGCATTGGAGGCAGGGTAAACCCCCTGACCGGAGTCTGGGCCGGTGGATCGCTCAGTTGGACGGGATGAGTATGACCTGACCGGGGAAGATCGAGCCGGGATCGATCCCGCTCAGACGAGCGATGTCGCTGACCAGACGTCTCACGTCGTCGCCCGGTTCGGCTCGTCCCGAGGCGATGCCCCACAGGGTGTCACCCGATTCGACCACGTACTCGATCGGCGCCGGGGAAGGGATGTCGGCCTCGGCCGAGCCACCGATCACGAGGAAGACCACGCAGACGGCTGCGAGAAGCAAGGACAGCCGGACGGACAGCTGAAGCTTTGCCGTCTGCATTGGTCTTCCTCCTTGATCGGCCCTTTGCCGGGTTGCTGGATGCAGTCCGTTGTCGAACATGCGTTCGCCACTATACCGAACGGGTGTTCGATGTCAAGACAGCCTCCTCGCCACCCGAACAGATGTTTGGTTCCGAACTCCTGTTCGATTAACCTGAGGCCAACGGAGTCCAACGAGGGAGTCCCGGAAGGAGTCACGGTGCTCAGCGAACGTCAACAACAGGTGCTCGACTACATACGGAAGACCGTGGCCGAACGCGCCTATCCCCCGTCGGTTCGGGAGATCGGCGAGGCGGTCGGCCTCTCCTCGCCGTCGACGGTCCACTCCCATCTCTCCGCGCTGGTCAAGGCGGGGGCGATCAAGCGCGACCCGACCAAGCCCCGGGCGATCATGATCGTGGAGGACATCCAGCCGGTCGCTGCGGCGTCGCTGCCGGAACGGGTGAGAGAGGTCCCGGTCCTGGGGCGGATCGCCGCCGGTACCCCGATCCTTGCCGCCGAGCACGTCGAGGACGTCCTGGTCCTCCCGGTGGACCTCGTCGGCAACGACCCTGTCTTCCTGCTCGAGGTCAAAGGCGACTCGATGATCGAAGCCGGGATCTTCGAAGGCGACCTGGTCGCGGTGCGCAGCCAGAAGGACGCGCGCGACGGCGAGATCGTTGCTGCACTCATCGACGGCGAGGAGGCGAGCGTCAAGCGTCTCCGTCGCCGCGACGGGAAGGTGATCCTCGAGTCCGCCAATCCCGCCTACGAGCCGATGGTGTTCAGCGACGGCGTCGAGATCGTGGGCAAGGTGGTCAGCGTCCTCCGCCGTTATCCCTGACCGAACACCCCGGTGAAGACGTACTCGGCGGGGCCGGTGAGCCAGGCCACCTTGTCCCTGATCTCGACCTGTCCGACTCCGCCGGGAACGTTGACCCTGATCACTCCGTCGGCGCCGTCGAGGGCGACCGCGGCGGCCGCCACCATCCCGGTCCCGCAGGCCAACGTCTCCCCCACCCCACGTTCCCACACCCTCATCGTCACCTCGTCCTCGCCCAGCGTGATCAGCTCGACGTTGCAGCCGGCGTCGAAGCCTGCCTCGGCGGCGACCAGGGGGCCGACCCGCCTCAGGTCGATCGAAGCGAGATCGTCGACCACACGCACCGCATGCGGGTTGCCGGTGTCGACCAGCCGATACGCCGCCCCGTCGATCGTCTCGGCTCCCTCGATGAGGGCAGGACCGATCTCGACCTCGACCAGATGCTCGCCGACCCGCACTGTTCGCACCCCGGCCGGGGTGTCCACCTCGAACTCGGCAGAATCGACCCAGCCCTTGTCGAAGGCATAGCGGGCGACGCAGCGAAGACCGTTGCCGCACATCTCCGCCGAGCTCCCGTCGGCATTCCAGTAGTCCATCACGATCGGGGTGCCGGGTGACACCACGAGCACGCCGTCGGCGCCGATCCCGAACCGCCGGTCGCAGAGACGGACCACCTCATCGGCCTCGGGCCGGGCCGGTCCCTCGATCACGACGAAGTCGTTGCCGAGACCCTGCATCTTGGTGAACTCGTAGCGATTCACTCGAAGCTCTCCAGGACCCGCTTGGTTCGCTGCTCGATGTCCTCGATCCACGGTATCCAGCGTATCCGAGGATCACGTTGAAACCACGTGCGCTGTCTCCGGGCCAGCTTCTTGGTGTTGGCCGCGGCTTGGTCGAATGCGGCATCGACCGAGATGTCGCCAGCGAGCGCATCGAGGATCTCCCGGTAGCCCACCGCGTTGCGGGCGGTTCTCCCCAGCCGTGGGGAGAGGGACCGCACCTCCTCGAGCAAGCCGCCGCGTCTCATCGAGGCGAGACGCTGGTCGACGCGCTCTTCCAGCTCACCACCGGGGTCCACTCCGACCGCCTCGAAGTCGATCTCGGGGACGTAGCGCCGCACGTCCTCGGCCTGGGCGGACTGCGACCGGGCGCTCGGCGTCTCCCCGGTCAACAGGTGGATCTCCACCGCGCGCACCACTCGTCTCCGATTGGCCAGGTCGACATGGGCCCCGGCCTCGGGGTCGGCGGCGACGAGCTCCTCCACCAGCGCCTCGGTGTCCCGCGTCTCCAACTCGGCCCGAAGCTGGCCATCGGTAGGTGCGAAGCTCATCGGGTCGACCAGGGACCGGAAGTGGAGACCGGATCCGCCCGCGATGATGATGACCGGAGCCTCGGTTGCTGACAGCACCTCGCGCCCGAGACGCCGGAAGCTGGCGACGGAGAACTCCTCTTCGGGCTCGGCGACATCGACCAGATGGTGCGGGATTCCCCGCCGCTCCAACATCGTCGGTTTTGCGGTGCCGATGTCCATCCCCCGGTACACCTGCATCGAGTCGACCGACACGATCTCGCCGTCGAAGTGCTCGGCCAGACGCACCGCCACTTCGGATTTGCCCGAGGCGGTAGGCCCGAGCAGGGCCAGAACCCTGGTCAGACGGGGCTCCCCACCAGGTGATGTTGATACGCCGCTTCGACGGCGACATCGAGGAAAGCGCCCGCCCGATGCTCCCCGGCAACATGGACCACCTTGCCGGTTCGGGTCCTGGTGGTCGCGATCTCGGGGACCTTGCGGGACGGGCCCTCACCGAGGACCTCCACCGTCGTGCCGACCAGCTCGGCGTTCTTCTCCCCGGAGATCCGGTTCTGAACCTCGACCAGCCGGGCAAAGCGGTCCTTGATCACGTCCTCGTGAACGAATTGGTCGGACAGCTCGGCCGCAGCGGTGCCCGGACGAGGGGAGAAGACGAACATGAAGGCGTGGTCGAAGCGGGCTTCCTCCACCACTTCGAGCGTCAGATCGAAGTCTTCCTCGGTTTCCCCGGGGAACCCAACGATGATGTCGGTGGACACCGCCAAACCGGGAATGACCTCCCGTGCCATGCCCAGACGCTCCAGGTACTTGCGCCGGTTGTAGCCGCGATGCATCGCCCGCAGCATGCGATCCGAGCCGGACTGGAGGGGGAAGTGGAGATGCTCGCACACCGCCTCGGTCTCGGCCATGGCGACGGCCACGTCCTCGCGGAAGTCGTTGGGGTGGGGGCTGGTGAATCTGACCCGGCGGATTCCCTCCACCTCGCCCACCCGACGGAGGAGCTCTCCGAATATCGGCCGTCGTTTTCCGTCAAGTGCCAGGTCGCGACCGTAGGTGTCGACGTTCTGCCCGAGCAGCGTCACCTCGACCACTCCGTCGGCGGCGAGTCTCTCCACCTCGCTCACGATGTCCCCGGGGCGGCGGGAGACCTCCACCCCCCGCACCGAGGGCACGATGCAGAAGGTGCACGTGTTGTTGCATCCCACCTGGATCGTCACCCAGGCCGAGTGCTCCAGCTCCCGCTTCACCGGGAGTGACGAGGGCATCGCCTGCAGCTCGTCGACGACCTCGGTGATCGGGCCCCAGTTCTCGGCGTGGTCCATGAGGTCGAGCACTCGATCGAGATTGTGGGTCCCCATGACCACGTCCACCCAGGGCGCCCGCTCCCGAATCATGTCCCGGTCCTTCTGGGCGGCGCAGCCACCGACCACCAGCATCATCTCGGGGTTGGCATCCTTGATCGCCTTGAGCTGACCCAGGTTCCCGTACATCCGGTTGTCGGCGTTCTCCCGGATGGTGCAGGTGTTGACGTAGACCACGTCGGCCGAGTCGACTCCTTCGGCCGGGCGCATCCCGTCGATCTCGAAGAGCCCGGCGATCCGCTCCGAATCGTGCTCGTTCATCTGGCAGCCGAAGGTGCGGATGAAATAGCGCCGGCCCGCCCGCGTGGGCCGGCGGCGTGCCGGTTGGCGCAGGGTCGGGGTCGGGAGCGATACGACCTGGGTCATGTCTGCATCCTCAGCGTGCGTAGTCGGTGGCCCGGAACTCCCGAATAACCGTGACCTGGATCTGACCCGGGTACTGGAGATCCTCTTCGAGCTTACGGGCGATCCGGCGGGACAGCTCGCGCGCCTCCAGATCGGACACGTCGCCCGGATCCACCACCACCCTGACCTCGCGCCCCGCCTGGAGGGCGAACACATGGTCGACTCCCGGGAACTCCATGGCCAGCGTCTCCAGCCGCTCCAGTCGCTTGACGTAGCCCTCGAGCGTCTCACGCCGGGCACCGGGACGCGCCGCCGACACCGCGTCGGCCGCCTGGACGATCACGGCCAGCACGGTTCTCGGCTCCACCTCGTTGTGATGGGCCTCGATCCCGTGAACCACTGCCGGGTCCTCGTCGAAGCGGCGGGCGATCTCGGCCCCGATCAGCGCATGGGAGCCCTCCACCTCATGGGTGACCGCCTTGCCCAGGTCGTGGAGAAGAGCCGCCCGCTTCACCGGAGCCGGGTCGATACCCAGCTCCGAGGCGAGCATCGAGGCGATGTGCGCCGTCTCGACCAGGTGGTTGAGCACGTTCTGACCGTAGGAGGTCCGGTACTTGAGACGACCCATCAAGGTGACGATCTCCGAGTGCATCCGGGACACACCGGCTTCGACCAGGGCCCACTCCCCGGCGTCGCGCACGCTCTGCTCCACCTCGGCCCGAGCCTTCTCGTAGGCCTCCTCGATGGAGGCAGGATGGATCCGCCCGTCGGCGACCAGCTTCTCCAGGGTTATCCGGGCCACTTCCCGGCGCACCGGGTCGAAAGACGACACGGACACAGCCTCGGGTGTGTCGTCGACGATGAGGCTGGTGCCGGTGACCGACTCGAGGTGCCGGATGTTGCGGCCCTCACGACCGATGATCCGGCCTTTCATGTCGTCGCTGGGGAGCTGGATGACCGAGACCGTGGTCTCGGTGACCACCTCCGAGGAGAGACGCTGGATCGCCGTGGCCAGGATCCTCCTCGCCCGCCGGTCGGCCTCCTCGCGCGCCTTGATCTCCAGATCGCGCACCACGATCATCGCCTCGCGTCGAGCTTCGTCCTCCACCTGGGCCAGCATCTCGGTCTTGGCCGTGTTGACGTCGATACCGGCCATCTGCTCGAGCCGGAAACGCGCCTCCTCCTTGAGCCGTTCCAGATCTCCCCGATCTTCGTTGAGCTCTTCCTCCCGGTCGATCAGCATCTTCTCGCGGTGGGCGAGATTGGAGGCCCTCTGGTCCAGTGTCTCCTCACGCTGGCCGAGACGCGACTCGAGGTTGGACAGCTCCAGCCGACGATGGGCCAGATTGGCCTCTTCGCGCTCTCGATACGCCTCCGCCTTGGCTCTTGCCTCCTCCTCCGCCTTGGACAGCATGCGCTGGGCATCGAGACGGGCTGAGGTGACCATGTCCTCTGCCGAGACCACGTCTCGCTCCCGCCGTCGGGCGATGGCGAGACGGGCGAGCAGATACCCGAAGCCGAGACCGATGACGACCCCCAGAACGGTGAGCCCGATCACCACGGTGTTTTCCATCGCGGTCCCTTCCCCCGGGCCGGAGACAGAATGTGCCGGGACCTCTATCCGAAGGCCCGGCACACGAAACGAAGCTCACTAACGAAGTCGGGTGGTCACCCGTGTGTCCGTTGGCTCCTTCTGATCACGTCTTCTTCCCGGTTGCAGTTCAAAGTTGTGTTCGTGTGAGCCACCGATCCTACACGCGGATCGGGAAAGCAGAACATCTACTCCTCGCTGCCGGCCTGCTCCTCGCCACTGGCGCTCACCTCTTGCTCCGCGGCCGCCTCTGGCGTCTCCGCCTCGGTCTCCCCTTCAGGCGTGTCACCGAGCCCGACCAGCTCATAGACCTTGGCCTGGAGCTGCATCGCCACCTCGGGGTTCTCACGGAGGAAGCGCTTGGCGTTCTCCCGTCCCTGGCCCAGCTGATCGTCGTCGAAGGTGAACCACGCCCCGCTCTTGTTGACCACCCCGTGCTCGACGGCGACGTCGAGCAGGCTCCCCTCACGGGAGATCCCCTGCCCGAACATGATGTCGAACTCGGCGAGACGGAACGGCGGCGCCATCTTGTTCTTGGCCACCTTGACCTTGACCCGGTTGCCCACGCTGTCGGTGCCGTCCTTGATCGTCTCGATGCGACGGATGTCGAGACGGACCGAGGAGTAGAACTTGAGCGCACGCCCCCCGGGGGTGGTCTCAGGTGATCCGAACATCACGCCGATCTTCTCCCGCAGCTGGTTGATGAATACTGCCGTCGTCCTCGACTTGTTCAAGTTGCCGGCCAGCTTGCGCAGGGCCTGGGACATGAGCCGGGCCTGGAGACCGACATGCGTATCACCCATCTCCCCCTCGATCTCGGCCCGGGGCACCAGGGCGGCCACCGAGTCGATCACCAGCACGTCGAGGGCGCCGGAGCGGATCAGCATGTCGGCGATCTCCAGCGCCTGCTCCCCGGTGTCGGGCTGGGAGATGAGCAGCTCGTCGACGTCGACCCCGATCGCCTTGGCGTAGATCGGGTCGAGGGCGTGCTCGGCGTCGATGAAGGCGGCGATCCCCCCGTTGCGTTGCGCCTCGGCCACGATGTGAAGGGCGAGACTGGTCTTCCCCGAGCTCTCCGGCCCGTACAGCTCGACGATCCGACCCCGGGGGACCCCGCCGATGCCGAGGGCGAGGTCGAGGGAGAGGGCGCCCGTGGAGATGACGTCGACCTTGCGGTTGGCGGCCTCTCCCATCTTCATGATGGCCCCCTTGCCGAACTGCCGCTCGATCTGGCTGACCGCCATGTCCAAGGCTTTGTCTCGTTCCATCTTCGACTCCTTCCTCGAGTCCCCTCTTCAACGGGTCCCTATGACGGTCAAACGTAGATGCCGGCTGTGACAGAAATCCCTGGGGGCTTCCGTCCCGTCGGATACTAGACCGAACAGATGTTCGTGATGGTGATTTACCCGCTCAAGTGAAATGTCTCGAGCGGCTCGTACACGACCCCGCCCCTACCGGGATGGGAGCGGTAGACCACGATCGAGCGACACCGCCACCCGAGGCCGGCTGCGGGGAACCCCTCGACCAGACCGGTCACGTCCTCCGGGGGACGGACCCGGCTCAAGGTGAGGTGGGCGCGAAAGGGCCGGTCCTCCGGGGCGAAGCCTGCCGCCTGGGCCGCCTCTTCCGACTCGGCGGCCAGCTCCCCGAGCCGATCCTGGCCCTCGGTCACGGCGAGCCAGACGACGGCTGCGCTCCGGGGCCGGGGGAAGGCGCCCATCTCACCGAGCCCGATCTCGAACTCGGGCCCGAGCATGGCCTGGTCGAGTGTGGCGAGAAACCTCTCGTAGGCCACGTCGCCGGTTGCGCCGAGGAAGCGAAGCGTGATATGCCAGTTCTGCGGCGGCACCACTCTCCCCGGCAGCATCTCGGCCCCGAGACGGTCGGCCAGGGCGATCCGAATCTCGTCCGGCAGCGGCACCGCCACGAAGAGACGGCCTATCCGTCCTTCCACCATTTGCCGATCAGGGCGAGCCGGGTCAACTGGAGGGCGGCCGCGGTGGCATAGGTACGGATCCGCTCCCGGTCCCCCGTGAACCTCAGCTCCCGGGCTCGGGCCTCATCGGGAGTGGCCACGCCGATGATCACGGTCCCCACCGGCTTCTCCAACGGCTCGGGGCCGGCGGAGCCGGTGACGGACACCGCCACGTCGACGCCGAGGAGCGCCTGAGCCCCCCGGGCCACGTCGATGGCGGTCCCGATGGTCACCACCTGGCTGACATCGGCCACGCCGAGCAGCTTCTGCTTCAACTCGGAGTCGTAGGCGACCAGACCACCCTTGACCACCGCCGACGAGCCGGGGAGATCGGTGAGACGGGCGGTGACCATGCCCCCGGTCATCGACTCGGCGGTGCCGATGGTGTACTCACGATCCGATAGCAGTCTCAGCAGGACCCGTTCGATGGTCTCGTCGTCGGTCCCGAAGACGATCTCCCCCAGTCTCGACCTCACCTCGTTCTCCATCGGCTCGATTAGACGATTCGCCTCCGGCGCGGTCGGCGCCTTGGCGGTTATGCGGAGCTTGATCTCCGAGTTGGAGGCGAGAAAGGCGAGTGACGGGTTGACCGACCCGGTGTACAGGTCGTCGAGCATCTCGGCCACCTCCGACTCGGGCCGGCCCCAGGTACGGAGAAGACGGCTGGCGATCACCTGCTCGTCGACGGAGGCGGCCGACAGCCGGGGCAGCACCTCGGCGAAGAGCAGGTGCTCCATCTCGGCAGGTACCCCGGGGACGCAGAAGATCAGCTTTCCCTCGTGCTCGACCACCAGGCCGGGCGCGGTTCCCCTCGGATTGGGTAGGAGCTCGGCGCCCTCGGGATGAGATGCCTGGCGCAGGTTGCTCTCCGGCATCTCACGCCCCCGACGCGCCCACCATTCCCGCAGGTGGTGGGCGTACTCCTCGCTGAACACCATCTCCCGACCGGTGACGGCGCACACCGCCTCCCGGGTTATGTCGTCCTGGGTGGGCCCGATGCCGCCGGTGATCACCACCGCATCGGATCGATCGAGCGCGGTCCCGATCGCGGCGGCGATCCGTCCCAGGTTGTCCCCCACCGTCTGCTGGTAGTGGGAGTCGAAGCCGCGCTCGGCCAGGGCAGCCCCCATCGTCGCGGTGTTCGAGTTCACGATCTGCCCCAGGAGCAGCTCGGTCCCCACTGCGATGACCTCGACGATCATGGTCGAGGTTCCCGGTACGGAGTACTTGGCAGCGAGACGGCTTCCATGTCGGGGCCGAAGACACCGGTGTACTCGACGTCGACCCACTCCCCCACCCCGCCCCGGTCCAGTCGTATCACGCCGTCGATCTCCGGGGCCTGACGGTGGGAGCGGGCGACCGGGATCCCGTCCTCGATCTGATCGACCAGGACCCGGTCGGTGCGCCCCAACCATTCGGAGTGACGGGACTCGGTGACCTCTTCCTGGATCGCGGCGAGATGACGGAGGCGCTCCATCGTCTCGTCCCGGGCCACCTGTCCATCCATCTCCGCCGCCGGCGTGCCCGGCTCGGCCGAGTAGGGGAAGAACCCGGCCCAGTCGAGCCGGGCCGCCGAGAGGAAGTCGGCCAGCTCGTCGACCTGGTCTTCGGTCTCGCCGGGGAAGCCGACGATGAACGACGACCTGAGGGCGGCGCTGTCGTCGAGATCGCGGATCCGGTCCACCAGGGCGGTGTGCTTCTCCAGATTCCCCGGCCGTTTCATCTTGCGCAGCAACGGGCCGGAGACATGCTGCAGGGAGAGATCGAAATAGGGGGTGACCACCGGGTTGGCCACCATCTCGGCGAGGAGGCGCTCGCCGATCTCGCGGGGATGGAGATAGAGGAGACGGAGCCGTTCCAGCCCGGGAATGTCGGAGACGAAGGCGAGCAGCTCGGGGAGACCTCCGGGAGCGCCGATGTCACGCCCGTACGCGGCCAGGTCCTGGGCCACCAGCACCACCTCGCTGACCCCGGACCCGACCAGACCCGTGATCTCGTCCCTGATCTCGACCGGGGGCCGGGACCGCTGCTTGCCCCTGATCGCGGGGATGGCACAGAAGGTACAAGGCTTGTCACATCCTTCCGCAACCTTCACGTAGGCATAGGGAAGGTCGGAGAGGGGCCGGCCGGTGGCGTGGAGGATGTCCATCACCGGGCGCCTGACCAGGTCGACCGGCTTCCAACGGGTGAGCCGATCCAGGACCCCGACCAGCTCGCCGTACCGGTCGATCCCGAGCACCGCGTCGACCTCGGGCAGCGCCTGCTCCACCTCGGATCCGAACCGTTGAGCCATGCAACCGATCACCACCGAGCTGGCCCCGGGCCGTTTCCGATCCTCCAGGTCGAGGATCACCTCGACCGATTCCTCCCTCGCCTCCTCGATGAAGGCGCAAGTGTTCACCATCACCACATCGGCCTCCTCGGGGCCGGCCGCCCAGCCGTAGCCGGCCTCGGAGAGCATCGCGGTCAGCTTCTCCGAGTCGACCTGGTTCTTGGCGCACCCGAGCGTGCTCAGCCAGATGGTGGGGGCGGACATGGGGTGAGGATAGGAAGCGCCCGCCGGTTGGGTGACAACGGCGCCGGAGCTGCGGCTACTCCCGGGAGGTCTCGACCACGGTGAGCAGATGCCCGGAGCCGACGGCGTCGGCGAGGGTGTTCCAGGTTGCCGTGCTCACCCCCCCGTCCTCTTCGATCTCGGCGCAGGCGAGGTGGACCGCGTCGACCAGGGCACCGAGCGAGTGGTCGAGCTCGTGCGCTTGGGCCACCGCGATGCGGGCGTCGGCGACGTCGTGGCGCCCCACCGCCCGGATCGCCTCTTCAGCGAAGGCCTCGGCCTTCGGGCTCATCAGATCTCGCGGAACAGATACCGCCGCAGGATGTCGATGCGGCGGTCGAGGGTCTCCGGCTCCAGATACCAGAGCATGGCGGCCACGGTGGAGAGCAAGGGGTTCCCGTCCTGCGGGGTGAAGGAGAAGCCGACCACCTCGTTGCCGTTGCGGACCGCCAGCGTCTCGAGGGCAACCACCGTCTGGCTCATGATCCGCCCGTAATAGCCATGGTCGCGGCCGAAGGAGAACACCTGGTTGGCCGACTTCTTGTGGGTGACCGCCACCCTGGTGTTGGCCATCAGTCGGTCCTTGGCCTCCTCCACCGTGATGTCCTGGTCGAGCTGGAGCGAGAACTGGATCGAGTGCATGTACTGGGTGTTGATCTTCACCGCCGAGGAGTAGAGGTTGAGGTCGTATCCCAACGTCCCGAACAGCTCGTGGGCGTCACGGGCGTGGTGGGTGCCGAATCGCTCGTCCTTGTGCGCCTCCACGGTCGGGCTGGCGACGAACCCGTCGTCCTGACTGATGTCGTTGGCCCGCCTCATGCACAGGAAGCGGCCGTCTTCGAGGTGGCTGGTCCCGTCCGCATCGATGGCCAGCGAGCGGATCAGGGCGGCGATGTTGTGGGTGTTGCAGGACACGATCTGGAGGAACTTGTCCTCACCGGGGACCAGGGCCTCGTCGTTGATCCCCCTGGCATACATCTTGCCGAACCCGAACTCCGAGCCCTGCGCCATGAACCCGATCGGGCCTTCGGCGTGGTCGTAGAACTCGTTCTTCATCTCGTTCCCCACCGGGGTGCAGTCGATGACGACGGTCGCCCGCTCGATCGCCTCTCGCGCCCCGTACTTGGGGGCGTGGCCCAGATCCTCGAAAGCCGAACGGCGGTCCTCGTCAACGGAGAGAACCGCCCCCCTGCCTTCGAGGTCCGACACCTTGGCCCTCTCGGTGAGGAGCGGCGTCCGCTTGTGGAAGGTCACTTCCTCGATGCCGAAATGCTCCCGGTTGTCGGCGAGAAGACCGATCAGGGGCTCCCCGATGGTGCCGGTGCCCACGACATGGACGATGTTCATGACGGTCGATCCTCCGGAGGGAAGAGTGGTACTCGGTGCTGCAGACTACTTGCCCTGGCCGGAGCGGTCCCAAACTTCTCGCCAGGAGCGCTCACCTGCCGATGCCGGGGTGTCCGTCGGCCGAGAATTGGGCCTGCTCGGTGGAGCCTTCCAGGGCCAGGGTCGAGGTCGACCCTGCGGAGACAGCCTGACTCACCAGGTCGAAGTAGCCCGCCCCCACCTCACGTTGGTGCCTGGTGGCGGTGTAACCCCGGGTCTCCATGGCGAACTCGCGGTCCTGCAACTCGACATAGGCGGTCATGCCGGCGGAGGCGTAGCCGCGAG
>DASUSU010000053.1:0-8070 GCA_036374915.1 Acidimicrobiia bacterium
AAGACCTAGCCGAGCTCATGGTGGGTCGGCCCGTCGATCTGGTCGTGGACAAGTCGCCCGCCCAGCCCAAGGAAGTCGTCCTCTCCGTGAAGAACCTGGTGGTCCAGGATGAGCGTCTTCACAACGCGGTCGACGACGTCAGCTTCGAGGTCCGTTCCGGGGAGATAGTCGGGCTCGCCGGTGTCCAGGGAAACGGGCAGACCGAGCTGGTCGACGCGATCACCGGGCTGATCCTCCCCCTGGCGGGTTCGGTGACCATCGGAGACGAGGACATCACCCTGGCCTTGCCGAGGAGGCTGCACCAACTCGATGTGGCCCACGTCCCCGAGGACCGGCAGAGGGACGGGCTCGTCCTCCCCTTCGACCTGGTGGAGAACCTCGTCCTCGACTCCTACTACGCCAAGCCCTACAGCAGGGGTATCCGGATGGACTGGGACGAGGCACGGCGTCATGCCGAGGAGTTGATCGATCAGTACGACATCCGGACCCCCTCGGCCCAGCTGACCGCCAGCTCGCTCTCCGGCGGCAACCAGCAGAAGCTGATCGTGGCCCGGGAGTTCGCCCGCGACACCAGGTTGATCATCGCTTCCCAGCCAACCCGGGGAATCGATGTCGGATCCATCGAGTACATCCACCAGCGGATCGTCGAAGAGCGTGACGACGGTGCGGCCGTGCTCATCGTCTCCAGCGAGCTCGACGAGATCCTGGCTCTCGCCGACCGCGTCCTGGTGATGTACCGGGGCAGGATCGTGGCCGAGGTGCCCGGCTCGGAGGCCACCGCAGCCGACCTGGGCCTCTACATGGCGGGCGCCGGGGTATGACCCAGGAGCCGGAACTGGCCAGGGGCGAGCCCCAAGGCAGCGAGCCGCCCTCCTGGCTGGAGCGGGTCGCCCCCAAAGACGTCGATTGGCGATCGCTGGTCCTGATTCCCTCCCTCGCCGTTCTCAGCGCGCTGGTGGTCGGGGCGTTCTTCATCGTCTTCACCGAGGGATTCGACGCCATCCTTCCCGCCTACCGGGCCCTCTTCTCCGGCGCGTTCGTGGGGTGGAGCTCGATCTCGGAGACCCTCCTGGTGGCGACACCCTTGATCCTGGCCGGTCTCGCCGTGGCCCTCGGGTTCAGGGCCGGCCTGTTCAACATCGGCGCCGAGGGTCAGATGACGGTCGGCGGTCTGGTCGCGGTGATCGCCGGCTTCTCATTCGAGGGATTGCCCGCGGTGGTCCATATCCCCCTTGC
Organism: Acidimicrobiia bacterium; assembly: GCA_036374915.1. Taxonomy (GTDB): domain Bacteria; phylum Actinomycetota; class Acidimicrobiia; order Spongiisociales; family ZC4RG35; genus JARDZU01. The sequence continues at coordinate 1,237 of DASUSU010000053.1, forward strand.
CCTGCTCGCCGGTTTCCTCGGCGGGGCCCTGTGGGGGTTCGTCCCCGGGTTGCTGCGGGCCAAGACCGGGGCTCACGAGGTGATCACCACGATCATGCTCAACTTCATCGCCTTCCGCAGTCTCGACTACATCCTCAAACTCCCCGGGATCCAGGCGGAAGGCAGATTCGACCCGATCTCACAGCCGGTGCTGCCCAGTGCCCGTCTTCCCCGGATCCTGGGCTGGCTCCCGATCGACGGCGCCGACGGCCTCCGCCTCCATGTCGGTTTCCTGGTGGCACTGGCGATGGCCTGGGTGGTCCACTGGCTGTTGTTCAAGACGACCTGGGGATTCGAGTTCAGGGCGGTGGGGGCGAATCCGCACGCCGCCAAGTACGGCGGGATGAGCGTGGTCGTGGCCATCGTGCTGGTGATGACCCTTTCCGGAGCCCTGGCCGGGATGGCGGGCGGCAACGAGACGCTCGGTGTCCTCGGCCGCGCCTCCCCCGGTTTCACCGCTGCCATCGGCTTCGACGCCATCGCTCTCGCCCTCCTCGGGAGATCCCACCCCGGTGGCGTGGTCCTCTCCGCAATCCTCTTCGGTGCACTCAGGGCCGGTGGCCGGACCATGCAGGTGCAGAGCGAGGTCGGGATCGACCTGATCGTCATCATCCAGGCCCTGATCATCATCTTCATCGCCGCACCCGAGCTGGTGCGGGCGATCTACCGGGTTCGGGGAGGCAAGGAGACCGGCCAGTTGACCCGGGGTTGGTCGACATGACGGCCGTGGCCGATACCACCACCCTGGTTCGGGCCCCGGCCGAGGTGCGCAGCGCCCGGATCAGGGGGATCATCTACCTGATCCTGGCCGTGGGCACCTACGGTCTGCTCGCCTCGGGCACCGAAGGCGATGTGATCTTCAGGCTGGGCGAGGTTGCCGGCGACCTCGACTGGTCGGTGTCCTCGAAGGGACTTGCCACCTTCTCCGCTGCAGTCTTCGGGTTCCTCGGTGGTTGGGAGCTGACCAGGGGCGTCGGGCGCTGGAGCAATGTTGCCCTGGCCATCGCCCTTGGCATCTTCGCCTTTGCCTTTCTCGGTTTCGCCGCGGCAGGCAAGTCGCTCAGCCTGGTCGGGATGCTGGACGGGTCGGTCAAGGCGGCGACGCCGATCGCGTTCGGGGCGTTGTCCGGGGTCATGTGCGAGAGGGTGGCGGTGATCAACATCGGGATCGAGGGAATGCTCCTCACCGGCGCCTTCATGGGGGCGGTGATGGGGACGATCGTCGGCCCGGTCGTGGGAGTGGCCGCTGCCGCGGTGGCCGGTGGGGTGATGGCAGCCGGTCTCGCCGTGCTCGCCATCAAGTATCGCGTGGATCAGATCATCGCCGGGGTCGTGATCAACATCTTCGCCCTGGGGCTCACCTCGTTCCTCAGTGCCCAGATCCTGGTGGAGGACTCCGCCGCGTACAACAGCCCGGGCGTCCTGCGTCCGATCCCCCTGCCGCTCCTCAGCGACATCCCCGTGCTGGGCCGGGTCTTCTTCGAGCAGAACATCTTCGTCTACGCCATGTTCCTCATCGTCGCGGTGATGACCTACGGGCTGTTCAAGACCCGCTGGGGCCTTCGGGCGCGGGCGGTCGGTGAGCATCCCAAGGCTGCCGACACGCTCGGGATCAACGTGTTTCGCACCCGCTACATCAACGTGATCCTGGGCGGGATGATCGCCGGCCTGGGCGGGGCCTACTTCACGCTCGGTTCGGTGGGCGCCTTCAACGAGAACATGACCTCAGGTCGGGGCTATATCGGTCTGGCCGCGATGATCTTCGGTCGCTGGCACCCGATCGGGGCATTGGCCGCCGCCCTGGTCTTCGGTTTCGCCGACTCGCTTCAGGTCAAGCTGGCCATCCTCGACTCGGGGATCCCCTCCGAGTTCCTGCTCATGGCGCCCTACCTGGTCACCATCGTGGTCGTCGCCGGTGTGGTCGGCGCCGCCCGACCCCCCGCCGCCGACGGCCAGCCCTACGTGAAGGAGTGATCCGCCCAAGCCGGATCACTCGCCCCAGGCAATAGGCCACAGGCCAGAACCAGCGTCTGGCTTAACGCCTATGGCCCATGGCTAGCACTACGGCGCAGCCGTAGTGCTCGTCCCGGGGACGGTCGTGGTTGATCCGGGGATGGTCGTGCCTGTGGTTCCCGTCGTCCCGTTGGTGATCGTTCCGGGGCGGCCGATCACCCTGATCTCCTGGATCGCCATCTCACGGAAGGAGTTGCCCTCGACCACTTCGGCCTGATAGGCGCTCTCGATGGTGATCTCGATCCAGTTGGTCTCGAGTGCGATGAAGGAGATGGGCTGGCTCCCGGCCAGGTCTTCGAGCTGGAAGAGGGTCGGCTGAAGTGAGTCCTGGGCGTTGATGACGACACCCTGGGCCCGATAGTTCCGCCTGAGCCGAGTGGCATCCTCCAGGTTCACCCAGTCGATCCTCTGTACCACCATGGCCTGGTCGAACACGAGCCGGATGGTGATCGGCTCACCTTCGGGGACGTCTTCGTAGTTGAACTGGTACTCGGCGTCGGTTCCCGAGATCAGGTTGTCGCATACGAAGGAGCCGATCCCCTCCCGGCTGCACTCGACGTCGAGGATGTCGATCGGAGCGAGCTCGGCGAGTGAGGTGGAGGTCGAGTTGGCCACTGTCGATGTCGGAGCCACCTCGGGGTCGCCGTTGAACACGTTGAACAGGAGCGCGATCACGATCACACCGAAGAGAAGGGCACTGATGGCCAGAGCCGCCCGCACGCCCGCGGTGGCCTGAACGGCCGGGCGCGGTGCAGTGGGGAGCGGTCCCTGGCTGAGACGGGCTCCACACTCCTGACAGTGACGGTTGTTCGAGGGGTTGACCGCGCCGCAGGAAGGGCAGATGGACTCGCCACCGCCGGAGCCTCCCGACGACCGTCCCGGCCGCTCGCTTGGCGGTGGTGGTGCCCCCAGCTCGAACTCCTCGTAATTCCCGTCTGAGTTCACCGATATGACGTTGTCCCTGCCCCGGGCCGGCCCCGGTTCGAGAGGATCGATGAACGAACCGCAGTTCGGGCAGAATTGTTCGTCGGCCGCAACGGTCGCGCCGCATTGATCACATCTACGAGAGGCCACATCCCTCCTTCGTAGTTATTGTGCCACGGGATGTTTCTGTGGGCGATTAGAAGTCACGAGCCCTGGACGATCGCCTCCATCGTGACCTCGACGATCCTGTTCATGGCACTTGTGGCTGCCTTGATTTTCGTCGTTCGGCGACGCAATCGTTAAACGTATGGGAGCTGGGATGGCATTCCGATGTGAGAGCTGTGGCCACAGGTCGGGCAAGTGGATGGGGTTTTGCCCACAATGCGGCGCCGCCGAGCCACTGGTCGAGGAAGCCGGGCCGACCAGGTCGTCGACCAGGCCTTCGCAGTCGGTCGGGCTCAAGACCGCATCCGAGCGCACCATGGAGCGGAGACCGACCTCATGGGGTGAGATCGACCGGGTGCTGGGCGGAGGCATCGTCTCCGGTTCCGTCCTGCTCCTGGGCGGTGAGCCCGGGGTGGGGAAGTCGACACTGCTCCTCCAGATGGCAGGCGCCCTGGCCGGCTCGGGCGAGACCGTGATCATCGCCAGCGCTGAGGAGTCTGCGGATCAGGTGGCGATGCGCGCCCACAGGCTCGGGATCGGAGACGAAGGGATCAGCCTGGTCTCCGACGACGACGTCGACGCCATCGTTGCCCTCGCCGAGCGGGAGCGGCCCGGGCTTCTCGTCATCGACTCGATCCAGACCGTCGGTGTCCCCGAGATCGGCGCCGCCCCGGGCGGGGTGGCCCAGGTCCGTGAGAGCGCGGCCCGTCTGGTCAGGATGGCCAAGACGACCGGGGTGGCCGTGGTCCTGGTCGGTCACGTGACCAAGGAAGGGGGTCTGGCCGGTCCCAAGATGCTGGAGCACATGGTCGACGTGGTGCTCTATCTCGAAGGTGACCCCGACCGTGGCTTTCGAGTGCTGCGCAGCAACAAGAATCGCTTTGGGGCTACTCACGTCTCGGGGATGTTCGACATGAGGAGCGAGGGGCTCACCGAGGTCGACGACCCCTCCAAGGTCTTCCTCGAGGGATGGGAGCCGGACGTGCCCGGAACCGTGATCTACCCCGCCGTCGAGGGACGACGGTCGATCCTGGTCGAGATCCAGGCACTCGTCTCCCCGACCAGGCAGACCCAGCCGAGACGCTCGATACGCGGCCTCGATCCGACCCGGGTCAACCAGGTGCTCGCCGTGCTCGACCGGCACAGCTCGTTGGCCCTGCACGACCAGGAGGTGTATGTCAACGTCGTGGGCGGCTGGCGGATCGACGAGCCGGGGTGCGATCTAGCCGTTGCCCTCGCCGTGGCCTCGTCGCATCGCGACCATCCGTTGGGGAGGTTGGCTGCATGGGGGGAGATCGGGCTCGCCGGCGAGGTTCGGGGGATCCCGATGGAGACCCGGCGCATCGAAGAGCTCGACAGGATGGGTCTGGAACGTCGGATCGCGCCGGTCGGTGGAGGGCCGTTGCGGCTCCGGGATGCCTTGGAGCAGGCCGGCCTCATCGGCGACCGATCGTTTGGCTGATTATCGGTTGATCGACCTGATCAGGTTGGCTGTTCTGAGGTAGCCTGGGCACGTGGGTGGTCCTTCGATCAACGAGACTCTGGAGCGTCTGGCACCGGGCACCCCACTGCGTCGTGCCCTGGAGCGAATCATCCAGCAGGGCAAAGGGGGGCTGGTGGTCCTCGGCAACGGCCCCGAGGTGGAAGCGGCCAGCTCGGGTGGGTTCTCCCTCAGATCTGCCCCCTTCAGCCCGGCCCGACTCGCCGAGCTGTCCAAGATGGACGGCGGAATCGTCCTCGACGACTCGTGGTCGACCATCCTCGAGGCTGGAGTCCACTTCATCCCCGACGGCTCCATCCCGACCGACGAGACCGGGGCCCGTCATCGCACTGCGGAGAGGATGGCGGTCCAGACCGGCAAGCCGGTAGTGGCGGTGAGCGAAGGCCGCAAGGTGGCGACCCTGTTCTACGGCTCGGCGAAGATCGAACTCGCCTCGCCAACCGAGGTGGCGGCCCACGTCAATCAGGAGTTGCAGAGCCTGGATCGTTTGCGCAATCGTCTCGACGGTGCGGAGACCAAGCTGACCCGGCTCGAGGTTGCGGGCTTGGCCTCCTATCGACCGGCGGTGACCGTGCTGCAACGTGCCGAGCTGGTCGAGCGTCTCGGGCGCGTGGTCGAGGCCCGCACCCTGACCCTGGGCGAGGAGGGTCGGATCGTCTATCTCCAGTTGAACGATCTTCTCTCCGGTGTCGACTTCACCAAACGGGCGGTGTTGCGCGACTACCTGAGACCACTCCGGTCGAGCACGGTTCGTCAGGGCATGGAGGACTTGAGCGGCCTGACCGCAAACGACCTGGAAGACCCGAGCCGGGTGGGCAAAGAACTGGGTTTCCCCGACCTCGACGACCCGGCCGACCCGAGGGGTTACCGCATTCTCTCTCAGGTGGGGCGACTCCCCGACTCTGTCCGTGACGACATCGTCCGTCATTTCGGGTCCGCCTCCCGTCTCCTCCGCTCCCGCGTCGAGGAGTTGCTCGCGGTGGAGGGCGTTGGCGAGACCCGTGCCGGGCAGCTGCGCGCCTACTTCGATCGTCTCCTCGACAAGGTGGACGAATGGGAGCCGGTGCTGGATTGAAGACCGGCACCGGTACACTCCGCACCCGCATATGGCTTCAGCAGCGTCCAAATACTCGGTAGGCGACAAGGTGGTGCACCCCCAACACGGGGCGGCCACCATCCAGAAGCGGCTCAAGCAGGAGTTCGGCGGGAAGAAGCAGGACTATTTCGTCCTCGACATCGCCACCGAGCAGCTCACGGTGATGGTTCCCCTCGACAAGGTGGACGACCTGATCCGCCCCGTCATCTCCAAGACCAAATCACGGGACGTCCTCAAGTCGTTGAAGGGCGAGCCCGAGGAAGCCGGGTCCAATTGGAGCCGTTGGTACAAGGTCCTCAACGAGAAGATGACCTCCGGTGACATCTTCCAGGTCGCCGAAGTGGTGCGCGACCTCTCCTTCGCCCAGCAGACCAAAGGGATCAGTCCAGCCTTGAAGCGAATGTTGTCCAAGGCGCGTCTCACCCTCAGCTCGGAGCTGGCGTTCAGTCTCGAGATCGACGAGGAAGAGGCGATCAAGCGCCTGGATCGGGCGCTGCCCAAGGTCGAGCCCGACGAGGAATGACGCCGGAGGCGGGAGACATCCTCGATACGCTCGAGGGCGATCCTGAGCCAGTAGGGCGCAAGTGGAGCCGGTCGTACGAGGCCTGGAACGAGAAGATGACCTCTGATGACGTGCTCCAGGTGGCCGAGGTGGTGCGTGACCTGTCACATGCCCGGGAGACGAGGGGCATAAGCCCGGCCTTGCAGCGGATGCTGTCCGCCGGTCGGCGCACGCTTGTCTCCGAACTGGTCTCCTCTCTCGATATCGACGAGAAGGAAGCGATCAAGAGGGTGGACCAAGCCCTGTACCGGGCCGAAGAGGACGAAGAATGAGACCCGAGACGCCCACCCCCGCCAGGGTGGGCTGGGGGTTCGACGCCCATCCTCTCGACGCGAGTCCTCCCCTCGTCATAGGGGGGGCCATGGTCTCCGAGACGGTGGGTGTCTCGGCCACCTCCGACGGCGACGTCCTGGCTCACGCCGTCATCGATGCCGTCCTCGGTGCTTGTGCCCTCGCCGACCTCGGCGAGCACTTCCCGTCCAGCGACCCGGAGCTGGTGGGCGCCGATTCCATGCAGCTGCTCCGTCAGACCGT
>DASUSU010000054.1:0-7413 GCA_036374915.1 Acidimicrobiia bacterium
CCGGCAGAATCTGGTCTCCTCGATCTCCCATGAGCTGCGCACGCCGCTCACCTCGATGTTCGGGATGCTGGAGCTGCTGCGAGCCGGTCAGATCGAGCTCACCGAAAGCGAGAAGAAGGAGTTCCTCGACACGGCGGCCGATCAGGCCCGGCACATGGCACGGATCGTCTCCGATCTCATCGTCCTGGCCCGCGACCAGCACGACACGATCTACGTCGCCCCGTCCTCCTGCCAGTTGGATCAACTGATCCGGGATGCGGTCGGCAAGGTCGAGGGCGGGGAGGTCGTCGAGATAGCCGCTTCGCCGATCACGGTGACGGTGGACCGCGACAGGTTCCAGCAGGCAATCGCCAATCTGGTCGGTAACGCGGTCAAGTACGGCGGTGGGCGGGTGCTGGTCAAGGTGGTCTCGGACGAGAACCTGGTGGTCGAGGTCCACGACGACGGGCCGGCCGTGCCCACCAAGCACGAGTTGGTCATCTGGAATCGCTTCGAGCGCGGCCCGAGGAGACTGGACAGCAGGGTCCCGGGCTCGGGCAACGGTCTGGCGATCGTGGCCAAGGTGGCCCAAGCCCACGGTGGCCTGGCCGGCTATCGGCGATCCGAGATACTCGGCGGCGCCTGCTTCTTCGTGTCGATCCCGCGTCGACCCATGATGGCCGAGATCGCCCGGATCGAGACCGATCCCGGACCGCTCTTCATCGCGGTCTGACCGCGACCATCACGGCATCAGCTTCCTCGCCGCCTGCAGCAGATCCTTCAACGCGTCGAAGTCCATGTCGTCGGCCGACTTGAAGCTGATGCTGGCGCTGCCCGTCTTCACCTTGCCCAGCCGTTCGGCGTACCTCCCCACCAGGTAGCCGTCGCTGTCGGCGGCGTTGACGTACAGGCTCAAGTGGCGCTTCTGGGCGGCAAGACCGACCTTGAACCAGTCGACCGTCTTCCCCTTGGAGTCGGTGCTGGAGAAGTCCCCGTATCCGATGATCGTCTGGTCGCTTCCTCCCCAGAAGACCCCCTCCCACAGGGTCCGGGTCTCATCGGCCATCACCTCGGAGATCACGCGATCGAGCCGGCGCATGTCGTCCCGGATTTCGGGGGGCAGCGACTCGATGAAACGGTCGGGATCGGTGTCTGTTCTCTCCATCGGTTCCTCCGGATCGGTCGCGAGAACCTATCCGGGAAGATCGGGGGACGTGTCTCAGCCCACCCGGAAGGTCCACTCGAACTCCCCCGGGTCGGGGAGCCCGCTGATCCGGTCCCAGACGACCCGGACGGTATGCGGGCCGGGTGTCCACTCGGTGATGGTGGGGCTCTGCGCCGAGGGGGCCCATCGGTACACACCGGTGCCCTCGACGAACACGGAGTCTTCGACAAGCCAGCCGTCGACGTAGATGTCGGCCTGGTAGCCCACGGGCAGGTCGACCTCGACGTTTGCCTGCGGCGGCACCAGGTCGCCCGGTTGTGGGGAGAGCGCCTCGAGCTGGTCGGGGAGGACCAGCGCGTCACCGCTGCGATTGAAGACGACACCGAGGGCGATGACGGCCACTGCGACCAGACCGAGCCCGAGATAGACGAGGCGATATGGCATCGCAGGGCACCGTAGCCTCGGGCCGGGGCAATTAGCCTGCCGGCCAGTCGTTCGAGGAGCCAGTTGACCGAACAAGACACGATCCACGCCGCCTACACCGGCGAGATCGAGCCCGAGGATGCGCGCGAGGCGGTGGAATGGGCCATCTCGGGGCTGGACCGCGGCTCGATCCGGGTGGCGGAGAAGATCGGGGAGGAGTGGGTGGTCAACCAATGGGCCAAGGAGGCGATCCTCCTCTACTTCAGGCTCCGGGAGATGGAGACATTCGAGATCGGCCCCTACGAGTATCACGACAAGATCCCGCTCAAGCACGGGCTGGCCGAGCAAGGGGTCCGCGTGGTCCCGCCCGGCACCGTCCGATACGGCGCCCACTGCGAGCCCGGAGTCATCGTGATGCCCGGCTACGTGAACATCGGCGCCTTCGTCGGGTCGAGGACGATGGTGGACACCTGGGCCACCGTGGGCTCGTGCGCCCAGATCGGTCGGGACGTGCATCTCTCCGGCGGTGTGGGCATCGGCGGGGTGCTCGAGCCTCCCGGGGCGAGACCGGTCATCATCGAGGACGGGGCCTTCATCGGCAGCAGGTCGATCGTGGTCGAGGGGACCATCGTCGAGGAGAATGCGGTGCTCGGGGCCAACACGGTGATCACCAAGTCCACTCCGATCATCGACGTGACCGGGCCGGCGCCGGTCGAGCACCGGGGCCGGGTCCCGGCCGGTTCGGTGGTGGTACCGGGGACCAGGCCAAAGGACTTCCCGAGCGGGAGCTACGACCTGACCTGTGCCCTGATCATCGGCAGGCGCACCGCCGCCACCGACGAGAAGACGGCGTTGAACGAGTTTCTCCGCGAGTTGGACGTCCAGCTTTGACCAGCCTGGTCGAGACGGTCACCTGGCTGATCGACATACCTTCCGTCACCGGGGGAGAAGCCGCCCTTCGGGACGCCATCGCCGATCGGCTCGGCGACCTGCCCCAAATACCCGTCGCCGACTCGTTGGTGGTGGGTGATCCGGCCGAGGGTGTCGTCCTGCTCGCCGGTCATCTCGACACGGTGCCCCTGCAGGGCCACGTCGGGGCGACCGTGGACGAGGATCGGGTGCACGGTCTCGGCGCCACCGACATGAAGGGCGGTCTGGCGGTGATGATCCACCTGGTCGAGACCTTGGGCCCCGCCGGGCTGGCATGTGTGTTCTATGCCGGCGAGGAGGGCCCGCTGGCCGGCAACCAACTCGGTCCGGTCCTCGAGGCGGCCCCCTGGCTGGCCTCGGCCTCGGCCGGCATCGTCCTCGAGCCCACCGACCGCGCAGTCGAGGCGGGATGCCAGGGTGTGATCAATGCCGACGTGACATTCACTGGCGAGCCGGCCCACTCCGCCCGCCCCTGGCTCGGTGACAACGCGGTCACCAAGGCAGGCGAGTTCCTCACCCGGATGCATGGTCTGCAGCCCGAGCTCCATGTGGTCGAGGGGCTCGAGTTCCGCGAGGTGATCACGGTCACCACCGCCCACGGAGGCGTGGCCCGCAACGTCGTGCCCTCCGAGTTCGTGATGAACGTCAACTACCGATTCGCCCCCGACCGGCCGATCGGCGAGGCGACCGATCGACTCGCCGAGGTGTGCGCCGCCGCCGATCGGATCGAGGTCACCGATGTCGCGCCGGCGGGTCCGGTCGACACCAGCCATCCCCTGTTCCAGGCCCTGATCGAGCGCTCGGGGGCCGCAGTGGTGGGAAAGCAGGGATGGACCGACGTGGCCCAGCTCGGGGCTGCCGGTGTCCCCGCGGTCAACTTCGGCCCGGGTGAGCCTTCACTGGCCCACAAGCCTGGGGAGTCGCTCCGGATCTCGGACCTGACCTGGGCCTACGACTCCTTGCTCGACATCCTTCGCTGACGGCCCATGATCACCCAGATCGACCAGCCGATCAGTGCCGCCCAGACCAGGGCGGGCCGGGCCAGGACCAGGACGAGGCCGACGAAAGACACGAGGACGGTGGGCAACGACGGTTTCCTGACGGTGGGCAGCACCAGGGCCACCGCCCCGACCAGGGCTCCTGCCCTGATCAGCAGGCTGCCCTCGGTGCTCTGCGCAGCATCGGCGCGGAGAGCGATGATCACTCCGGCCCCGATCATGAGGATTCCCACCGCGCCGAGTGCGATCGCGGTGCCCTTGAGCGGATTGCCCTCGGCCATGGTCCCAGCGTAGGGCTCACGCCGTCACCGAGCCGATCGGCGAGGGCAGATCGGGACTTACTATGCGTCCATGCCCATCGAGATCGACATCGCCCACGTGGCGCGTCTGGCCCGTCTCGAGCTCGGTGACCACGAGTTGGAGTCCTACAAGGCCCAGCTGGATGTGATCCTGGAGCACGCAGCCCGGGTCCAGTCGCTGCAAGGGGAGCCCCACGTCGAGGCGGCCCATCCCCTGGGGCTGGTCAACGCCTTCCGCGAGGACACTTCGCGGCCGTCGCTGGACCGTGACCAGGTCCTGGCCCAGGCGCCGTCGTCCCTCGACGGGTTCTTCGTGGTCCCGCCCGTCCTGGAGATCGAGTGATCGCATCGAGCGTCAGCGAGGCCGGGCGGCTGCTCCGCTCCGGCGAGACCACGGCGGTTGCCCTGCTCGAAGAGGCATTGGACACTGCGTCACGCACCGAGGCCCAGCTCCACGCCTTCCTCACCATCGACAGCGACGGGGCCAGGGAGGTGGCGGGTCAGGCCGACGCCGACCTGGCCGACGGGATCGACCGGGGGCCCCTCCACGGGATCCCGGTGGCGCTGAAGGACAACATGTGCACCCGTGGTGTGGAGACCACGGCCGCCTCCCAGATCCTCGCCGGCTACGTCCCCCCATACGACGCCACCGTGGTGGCCAGGCTGCGAAGCGGGGGTGCGGTGATCGTGGGCAAGACCAATCTCGACGAGTTCGCCATGGGCTCGTCCACCGAGAACTCGGCATACGGGACCACCTACAACCCCTGGGACCTGAGCCGGGTCCCCGGCGGATCGTCGGGCGGCTCGGCTGCCGCGGTCGCAGCCGGCTCTTCGCTCGTCGCCTTCGGGTCCGACACCGGGGGCTCGATCCGCCAGCCTGCTGCGCTCTGTGGTGTGGTGGGGATGAAGCCGACCTATGGGACGGTGAGCCGATACGGATTGATCGCCTTCGCCTCATCGCTCGACCAGATCGGGCCCTTCGCCAGGACCGTCGAGGACTCGGCCCTCGCCCTGTCCTCGATCTGGGGCCATGACCCTCTCGATTCCACCTCCTACCCGGGCCCTTACCCGGACCCGACCGCGGCCCTGGATCGTGGGGTGGACGGACTCAGGGTCGGCGTGGTCACCGAGCTGTCCGGGGAGGGCTTCGAGCCTGCAGTCGAGGCGGCCACCGCCGACATGGTCGCCCGGCTGGAGAAGAGCGGGGTCGAGGTCTCCGAGGTCTCGCTTCCCACTTTCGAAATCGCCCTGTCCGCCTACTACCTCATCGCCCCGGCCGAGGCATCCTCGAACCTGGCCCGGTTCGACGGGATTCGCTACGGGCTCAGGGTCGACGGCTCCACCACCGAGGAGTTGATGGCGCGCACCAGGGCCGAGGGTTTCGGGCCCGAGGTGACCCGCCGCATCCTCCTCGGGACCTACTCGCTGTCGGCCGGGTACTACGACGCCTTTTACGGGCAGGCGCAGCGGGTTCGGGCGGCCATACAGGAGGACTTCGCCCGGGCCTACTCGGAGGTGGACGTCCTGGTCTCGCCAACCAGCCCGACGGTGGCGTTCGAGGCGGGAGCGAGAGTGGCCGACCCGCTGGCCATGTATCTCTCCGACATCTGCAACATCCCGGCCAACATGGCGGGCCACCCTGCGATCTCGGTCCCGGTCGGGCTCGACGATGCCGGTCTGCCCATCGGGTTCCAGGTGATGGCCCCCGCCCTGGGGGAGGAGGTCATGTACCAGGTCGCGGCCGAGGTCGAGCGTCTCGCCGGGTTCTCGCTGTCACCTCCGCTCGGGGGAACCTCGTGAGCTGGGAGCCTGTGATCGGCATCGAGGTTCACGTCGAGCTGATGACGGCGTCGAAGATGTTCTGCGGCTGCGCCGTCGACTTCGGAGGCGCCCCCAACACCCGGGTCTGCCCCACCTGTCTCGGTCTTCCCGGCGCCCTCCCCGTGCCCAACCGGGCCGCGATCGAGTCGATCATGGCGATCGGGCTCGCCCTGGGCTGCTCGGTCTCGGAGCGCTCGGTGTTCCACCGGAAGAACTACTTCTACGCCGACCTCCCCAAGAACTACCAGATCTCACAGTTCGACGTCCCGGTCTGTCATGACGGGCATCTCGACATCGAGGTCGACGGCAAGACCCGGCGCATCGGCATCGAGAGGGCCCACATGGAGGAGGACACCGGGAAGTCGACCCATCTCGGCTCCGGGGGGCGGATCCAGGCTGCCGAGGGCACACTGCTCGACTTCAACCGCTCGGGTGTGCCCCTGGTCGAGATCGTCTCCCGCCCCGACATCCGGAGTGCCATCGAGGCGAGGGTGTACGCCCAGGAGCTGCGAGCGGTCGTGGCCGAGCTCGGGGTGTCCGACGTGCGGCTCGAGGAGGGGTCGATCCGATTCGACGCCAACGTGTCGATCCGCCCCGAGGGAGGGGACGCATACGGCACCAAGGTCGAGGTCAAGAACATGAACTCGTTTCGCTCGCTGGAGCGGGCCATCGACCACGAGATCCGACGACAGGTCGAGTTGGTCGAGTCGGGTGGTCTGGTGGTCCAGGAGACCCGGCATTGGGACGAGGAGGCGGCCGTGACCCACTCTCTCCGGGTCAAGGAGGGATCCTCGGACTATCGCTACTTCACCGAGCCCGACCTGGTCCCGATGGTGATGAGCCCGGAATGGGTGGCGCAGGTAGGCGATCGTCTCCCCGAGCTGCCCGCCCAACGCCGTGCCCGCTATCAGAGCCAGGGCCTGGAGCCGGGCGCGGCCGGCGCCCTGTCCAATCTCGATGCCAGGCTCAGGGTGATCTACGACGATGCGGTCGAGCTGGGGGCGCCGCCCCGGGCAGTGGCCAATTGGCTCACCGGAGAGGTGGTCGGCTGGCTTCGCAAGAGCGAGACCGCGCCGGACCAGCTCCGCCTGGAGGCACCCGACCTGGCCGAGCTGCTGTCGATGGTCGACGAAGGGGCAGTCTCCAGCTCGGCGGCCAAGGACGTGCTGGACGGGGTCCTTTCCGGCGAGGGGTCGCCCCGTGAGGTGGCGGAGCGACGTGACCTGATCCAGGTGAGCGACACCGATGCGCTGGTAGCCGCGGTGGAACAGGTGCTCGCCGCCCACCCGAAGGCGGTCGAAGAGCTCAGGGCCGGAGAGGACAAGGTTCTCGGCTTCCTGGTCGGTCAGGTGATGAAGGCCACCCAGGGGAAGGCCGACCCCCGCGCGGTGAACCAGATGATCAGGGACAGGGTGTCGGGCTGAGGGCGGGCCGGCGAGGTCGGCGTCGTGGTGGTGCGCCGGGCCCGAGCCGGGAGCAGGTACCTTCAGGTCGACATGCAACGGCACACCAAGATCATCGCCACGCTGGGCCCCGCGGTCGGGTCGGAGTCCCGCATCACCGCCATGGTCGAGGCCGGAATCGACGTTGCCCGGCTCAACTTCTCCCACGGCGACCACGACTTCCACCGGACCCTGGCCGGCTGGGTTCGTTCCGCCTCGAAGGAGACCGGGCGAACGGTCGCCCTGATGCAGGACATCCAGGGGCCCAAGCTTCGGGTCGGAGAGTTCGTCAACGGGGCGGTCAGCCTGGAGGCGGGCCGCCAGGTGGTGCTGGTGCCCGACGGGGCGATGGGGAG